>JAAVBM010000046.1 GCA_014803505.1 bacterium
ACGCAAGCAAAATATCTTCAGGATGAATCCCACACCCGTTATCAGCAACTCTAATATCTCTACATTCGTTAGTAATTTCTATACTGATACGAGAAGCTCCTGCATCAATTGAGTTTTCTGTTAACTCTTTTACAACAGAAGCCGGTCTTTCAATAACTTCACCTGCTGCGATTTGATTTATTAGATGCTTTGATAATTGCTTAATCCTTGCCATATAAATATAAAATACCCCTATCTCATGCTATCGGTTTATTACCTCAACCTTTATACCAATCTACCTCAAACACAAAATCATCTAAATGTTTGATTACAAATTTGAAACATTTTTATAAGATTGAAAAGTAAAATAAGACTTGGACAATTATAAGATTGTGGGGGACGTTTTGGTTAGAAAATCGGTATCAAATTTAAAATTACAACCTAAAAGACAGGCAGATTTGCAAATTGTAAAACAGCCTGAAGTTAAAACGACTAAATATAGTGATATAAATCTAAAAGCTTGGAGAGATTATGCACATATTCTAACCGGAACACTATGGCAATTCCCTTCAAGATTACGTTCTAACGGTCATTCTAATGAATATCACGGAAATTATATCCCACAAATTGCACAACAAATGTATGAAAGATATACAAAGAAAAATGATGTTGTTCTTGATTTGTTCTTTGGTTCTGGAACTTCCGGAATCGAAGCAATAAATATGAACCGTCGCTGCATTGGTGTTGAATTAAAAGACGAATTAGCAGAAAAAGTTTCTGAAAAATTCACCCCAAAACAACTTGTAACAGACGTAAATATCATTTGCGCAGACTCAACTTCTGAACTTGCGGTTGAAAAAGTAAAAGCAAGACTTGAAATTATGGGTGAAGAAAAAGCTCAATTCTTAATGCTTCATCCACCTTATGATGATATTATTAAATTTTCAGATAAAAAAGAAGATTTATCAAATTGCGAAACAACCGAAGAATTCTATGATATGTTCGAAAAAGTAGCCAAAAATGGTTATGACTTATTAGAAAAAGGAAGATTTGCATGCCTGATTATCGGCGACAGTTATAAAAATTCAGAAGTTCAACCTCTTGGCTTTGAATGCATGGACAGAATGAGAAAACTTGGATTTGTTCTTAAATCTACAATTGTAAAAGATATTCAAGGAAACGAAAGAGGTAAAGGAAGAACCGCAAACCTATGGCGTTACAGAGCATTGGCAGGCGGATTCAGTATCTTTACTCACGAATACATTTTCGTATTCCAAAAACCTTAAGTTTAATAAACGAAAAACGGAGAAGAAATTCTCCGTTTTTTTATGTATCATGAAGTTTTATGCGTCATATCGCTTAAAGGATTTTTCAATAGATTTTGTAATTATTGATTTTGTTGTATCGTACTCTGTTGTTAATGATGATATTTCAGTATCAAGATTTTTCATTTTCAAATCAATAGTTTCTTCTTTACTTTCGATTTTAGATTTTTCAGTATTATATTTAGCTTCAGCTTTAGCAATAGCTTCATCATCAGCAACTTCTGAAATATACTTGTCAGTAGAGTAGTTACCTTGATAATAATGTCCATCATTACCGATTGAAGATATAAATACCATACCGCTCTTCATCAATTCTTGAAGATATTGTTTATCTTCAACCATTGCATTTTCAGTCCAACCATTTGTACAAATCTTGTTGAACAAAGTATCATAGAAATTAGCTTCTAAGCAAGTATCTCCTGTATCAACTGTAGTGTCGGAAACCATTGTGAACATAAAATTATCACGTTCAGGTTTATAAAGATTTGAATTTTTCTTTTCACCAACATTGTATGAATAATTTGAATCTTGAGTTTGAGCTTCAACAAATGCTGTCAAGAATACTTGTGCAATGTTATTCAAGTTAATACTTATTTGAGATCTATCATGTCTATCAGCATGAGTTCCGGCGTGGTCATAATCATATGTATAACAGAAACCTAAATAATCTTTAGAACTCTTTGTTACATATTCTTGATAAGAACCAGTTTTGTTGATTTTTGTACCTGTACCAATCTCATCAAGGTGTTCTTTAATTGAAGAACCTTGTCTGCTATTACACCATTCTTTTAAATCGCCTTTTTTATCTGTATACAATTCAGGATGAGCTGCAACGTCATTAGCAATATGATCGTTAGGATAAATCAAATCAAATACAGCATCATAAGCACGCTGTAAAGCTAAATCATTTTGAGTAGTTCCACCAAGAACTTTTGCAAATTGCTCAGTAATCCAGTTTAAAATAGATCCGGTATCATTTTCACCTTGACCAACAATTTTTTCTTGTAAATAATATGCTGCAGATAGAGGAATTTTTTCACCTTGTCTTGTATGTACAGCTAAGTTATAGTTTGTATCACCTGATAATAAATCTCTTAATCTAATAGTTTGGGAAACTGTACCATTAGGATCATTAATTTCTTTAAAATCATTTTCAGTTTGAATTGAAAAACGTTCCCAACCATCATTACCTGAAGTACCAATACCTAGAGTAACTCCAAAAGTTGCTGAATCATCACATTTAGCATCAATCAAATCTAACAATTCATCATATGTAATATCTGTAGTTGATGATGTAATTGCGATTGTACTACCAACCCCAATAACATTAGAATATGGAGTACTTTGAATAGTTGTAGCTTTAGCCGGAGTGATTACATCTTCTCCTGCAAGAGCTTGAATAAATTTATTACGAACAGAAGATGATGAAGTTCCTGTCAAACCTTCTGCCGGAATACCTGCAGCTCTTGCTGCTGCTGCAATTGCAGAATTCAATACAACTCTGTTTTTAGCATCTGTTACAAGTTTTGGATAATAATCATTATAAACAGAAGGAGACATTAACAAGCCATAAGATAAATCCATTGAACTTGTTCCAGTGCCATAATAATCATAAACCAATTTAGTATTATTTAAAGAATTTTGATATTCGTTAGAAATCTTTTCCATATCACGTGAAAGCGCAATCTTTTGATGAGATAAACTCATAGATTGGAATTCACAGTCAGATTTTCTGGCTGTTATGGTTAATAATCTTGCTTGTGCTGTAGATAATCCCATTGTTTTCCTTTCGTGATTCCGTTTCAATCGTAACTTTTTAGTGTTTTCATGGTCTATTACGGCTTTTTTAACTCGAAACTTTAAATTTTATTCGCATGACCGTTACAATTGTTTACAATTTTTAAATTCAAATATTTCAGGTATCATTAATTTATAGTTAAAAAGGAGAGATAAATGGCAAAAAGAATCGGTATTGACGTTGGCGGAACTAATGTTAAAATCGCCCTTGTTGATGAAAATGGCAAAATTACATATTCAAACAGTGTCCCAACTTATGCAAAAATGGGTTACGAATATACTGTTAATAATATAAAACAAGCAATTAGAGATTTAATGAAAGAAACAAATACCGAAGCTAAAGATATTGAAGGTATAGGTTTTGATTTTCCTGGACAGGTAGATTGTAAAACCGGTGTTGTAAAATTAGCACCAAATATTCCTGGATGGGTAAATGTACCAATTGCACAAATGATAGAAGAAGAATTCAACATCCCAACACGCATAGATAACGATGTAAGATGTGCAGCTCTTGGAGAATTAAAATTCGGAGCAGGCAGAGGTTGCGAAAACTTTGTTTGTATTACAGTTGGAACCGGTATTGGCTCAGGATTAGTTATAAATGGTAAAGTAGTTCGTGGCGCATCAAATGCAGCAGGCGAAATCGGACATATTAAATTACAAATGCACGATGGCCCAATCTGTGGATGTGGAGATACCGGTTGCTTAGAAGCTTTTGCTTCAGGTCCTTCAATTGTTGCTATGGCTAATGAATACATTAAAGGCGGTAAATCTACAAAATTCAGAGAAATGGCCGCAGCTGAAGGCGGAGAAATTACACCTTACATGGTTGCAAAAGCTGCTGAAGAAGGTGATCCTGTTGCAAAAAGAATCTTTGAAATTATCGGCGAATATATTGGTATAGGTTTAACAAGTGTTATTAACCTTCTAAATCCGGAAAAAGTAATTATCGGTGGCGGCGTAGCTGAAGCCGGGGACTTACTTTTTGATCCTATCAGAAGAACCATTAAACAACGCGCAATGGTTGTTGCCGGAGAGGCTGTAGAAATTGTTCCTGCAGAATTGGGAAACAGTGCCGGAGTTATCGGTGCAAGTATGCTAATCGAACAATAATAATTTTAATTAACATACTAAAAAAGACGGGATTGAATCCCGTCTTTTTATTTTTAAATTTTAATTCAAATATATTATATATTTGCCAATTTTTTATAAAAATCATTAGCTTGTTCAAATTTGAACGCAAAATTAAACAATTTAGCTTCCTGCAATTGAGGAGCAAGAATTTGTAATCCGATAGGCATACCTTCAGAATCAAATCCTGCAGGAACACTGATACCAGGTAAACCAGCAAGGTTACAACTAATTGTTGCGATATCAGTCAAATACATTGCAAGAGGATCAGAAGATTTCGCGCCAAGTTCAAAAGCTGTGTTTGGACAAGTTGGAGAAATCAATACATCAACTTGTTTAAACGCATCCACAAATTCTTGAGTTACTAAAGCTCTCATTTGCTGTGCTTTTTTATAATATGCATCATAATATCCAGAAGACAATGCATAAGTACCAAGCATTATACGACGTTTTACTTCAGGTCCGAAACCTTCAGCACGAGTTTTTGTATACATTTCCATCAAGTTTTCAGGATTAGAAGATCTGTATCCATATTTCACACCATCGAATCTGGCAAGATTTGATGAACATTCTGCAGTTGCCAAAATATAATAAATTCCAATAGAATATTTAAGTTTACTTAATGAAATTTCAACAATTTCACAACCCAAATTTTTGTATGTATCAATGGCGTTTTGAAGAGCCTTTTGAACATCAGGAGAAATACCTTCTGTCATAAGTTCTTTTATCACACCAACTTTTTTACCTTTTAAATCATCATTTAGAAATGCAGAATAATGTTCAACAGGCAGATTCAAAGAAGTAGAATCTTTAGGGTCATGACCTGAAATAACTTCTAAAAGATTAGCTGCATCTTCAACAGTTCTGGCAAAAGGTCCAATTTGGTCAAGAGATGACGCAAAAGCTATCAAACCATAACGAGATACTCTTCCATAAGTAGGTTTCATCCCAACAATACCACAAAAGCTTGCCGGTAAACGGATTGAACCGCCTGTATCTGAACCTAAAGCTAAAGTAGCTTCGCAAGCAGCAACACTGGCAGCAGAACCGCCTGAAGATCCACCTGGGACTTTATTTAAATCCCAAGGATTATGAACTTTACCAAATGCTGAGTTTTCGTTTGAAGAACCCATAGCAAACTCATCCAAGTTAGCTTTACCTACAATTGGAACAAGGTTATTAAGCAATTTTTCAGTAATAGTTGCATTGAAAGGAGAAACAAAGTTTTCCAAAATTTTACTTGAAGCTGTTGTTTTCGAACCAACAAGATTCATATTATCTTTCAATGCTAGAGGAATACCTGCAAGAAGCGGTAACTCTTCGCCTTTAGCAATTTTTTCATCTACTTTTTTAGCTGTTTCCATTGCTGTATCTTCTGTTAAAGAATTAAACGCTCCAATTTTATCATCTAAAGAATTAATTCTTTCAAAAGCAGCCTTAGTAAGCTCAACAGCTGAAACTTCTTTATTTTTTAAAGCTCTGCTTTGTTCAACCGCAGATTTTTTTAATAGCTCGTTCATATTTTCTCCTTAAAAGCTTATCCTTAAGTTGATTGTAAGACAAACATATGCCACAATCAAGATTTGATTTCAGTTCATTAAATATACATTTTACCTGAAAAATTCATCGAAAAACATATAATTATCCGGATTTGCTTTAACATACTCTTGTTGAAGTTTTTCTCCGGCTTCTCTAGCTTTTACCTCAAGATAATTAGTCATATATGCAATATTTTTAGTTAAATCTTCCGTATCTGAAATATTTGGATAGTTATCACGAGCTTCAGCATATTTAATAGCTTCTACAACTTCATTACATTTCAAATCCCCTAGTTTCATATAAGCACGAGTCTCATATGAACTACGACCTTTACCCAATCTACCGATTTGAGAATATTGATAAGCATGTTCAACTTCATGTCCTATAGTATTAACAGCCACTAAAGAATTTTGCTCTTTTAATTTGGGACTATATGCAATAGACTGATTCCAAACCGAAAAATGTCCTATTGAATTTTTAGAGACAAAACGAGCTTCAGGATAAATCATGATATTTAACACATCTAAATTTTTATCTTTCAACAATTTTCGGGTTAATGCCTCTAACCCTTCTCTAGTATTCATTCCAAGAAATCTAAATAACAAAAATTTATCATTTGATGATACATTTAAAGCTGCACCGGAATCAATATCCTTTTTCCAAAAATCAAATATACTTTTTTCTCCGTTTTCATCTTTAATCTTTGCTGAAACAACCTGCTTTGCAGACTTATTTTCTGAACTTGTAAGAGGATAACGTGTAAAAATGAATTCCCTTAAAAATTTCATGGGATCACTTGATAAAACATTAATTCTTTTAGTCAATAATCTTTTACTTGATGGCATATTATTATGAGAAGATTCTTCTTGAATAATTTGAAATTCTGAAGCTGTATTACGCCAATGCCCATTAGCATTATCAAAAGTTGGCGATGGAAATTTTCTATCAGGAGAAGAATGTACAACAAAATCAAAAAATTTTATCAATCTATTGCCAGAAGAAGGATAAGCATAGGTATTTTTCTTTACATTAAATCCTTCTGTACGAAAAATATGTGAAATTAACTTACCTGTCTTATCATAAATTGATAAAATCTCTTTTGAAAATGATGCATCAGATTTTTTACCAACACGAACATACCCAAAAGAATCTGCAGCATTTGGAATTGTACCCCAGTCTTTTAGAATATAAGATTTGCTTCCTTTAATTGACTCTTTATCAATTTTTGATAATAATTGAAAGTCATTTTCTTTTATATCACGATGCGCCAAACTTACGATTTGATCAACTTTTGTTTTAAGTGACGGGTGAACTTTTGATATCCCAATAGAAGGAATTACTGCCATTTATATTATCCTTTTTATTTACCTTATGCATTAAAACGAAATATATAAATTTTTGCATAAATATTTATTTTTATTAAGCTCTTTTACCCATTGATTTTGATATTTTTGAATGAATCATATTAGCCTGACTCAAATATTCTGTCAGTTTTTCATAATTCTGAACTTTTTCACCATAAGGAACATTCATATCTATCAATTCATCTACACTTTTACTAATTTCAGAAAGCTGCTCTAGCGAATCACTCAAAGTAACAACTGAATTGATTTTTTTAGAAACTTTTGCCAAAATCTGTCTCGAAACAAATTCTTGAACTCTATAAATTACAGGCATCTTAGCCTTAAATGACTGATGAAAAGGAATTTGTTCACCCAAAACTCTACCGCCATACATTTGTTGTTTTCTCAAGGTATCTAACTCTTGCAATATACGTTGTTTTTTAGCTTTTAACCCTAAAGCCTCATTTTGAGTTCCATAATTATCAGCAACTTTTATCTTAGAATCCAAATCTTTAATTAGCGACTCTTTTTCTTTAATTCTATATTCAATACTTAAATCATTTTCATCAGCTTCTTCAATATTAGTTTTATTTAGAATAGTAGAATCATAACCATTAAGACGTTTTATAGGATTTGTAGCCGGTTTAATTTCCATCTTTTCAGGGGAAGATTCCAAATTATTCATAAAAGGATTTACAGCCGAAAAATTATATTTTTGGCTGAATATATTTCCATTTACGTTATTTTTATTACTGCTACTATCCATACTACCATTTTAAACCAAGAAAAAAATTTTTTTGACCATTAAAAGTATGATTTTACAAAATTTTATTCAATAGTATAGACTTTTTTATAATACAACCAAGCACCCCAAATAGTAAGAACGATATTTGGCAACCAAGCTGCAAGGAACGGAGTCATTGAACCAGCTTCACCAAAAGAAATCGATAAAGCTCGAACTACATAATATGCAAAAATAATCAAAATACTAAACAAGAATCCTCGATTATATCTTACACGAGGCGGAGTAATTGCTAACGGTACACCAACAAGCACAAATACAATTGTTGTAAGTGGAAGTGCAATTTTATCAAATAACTCAATTGTATAATCTCTTCTTGTATCATCTGCAATATCAGATGAAGCAAGGTATTTTAACAGTTGAGAAAAATTCATTTCTTTTGCACCATTTTTCTCTAACTCTTTTGACAAATCAAGACCAAATTTAACAACAGAGGTATCAAACAATGTTGTATTAAGAATCTGACCATTATCTCCTATTGTATAAGCGGCACCCTTTTCAAAATTCCAACCTTCAGGAGATGTTTTACCCTCTCTGGCTTGAAGAACTTGAATCGTTCCATCTTTTGCATTATCCAAAACAGTAACGTTATGCAAAGTTTCCTTTTCACAGTAACCTACATAAAATAGTCTTTTCAAACCACCATTATCATTTAACTCTTTAAATACAAAGTTCTGTTTTCCATTTGGGATATTTTTTTGACCTAATGCCCACATTGCAAGTTTTTTAGATTGCTTAGCCATTACAGGTACTAAACTTTCATTAATAAAAAAGCTTGATAATGCCATTACTAAAGCGAATATAAAAATCGGTTTTGCAATTCTATTAAGTCCAATACCACATGCACGCATTACTGTAATTTCTGATGACAAACTCAATCTGTTTAAAGTCATAACTGTTGAAAGTAACACACCCATAGGAATTGTCATAACAATTACAGAAGGTAAGTTTAATAAAATTATAATGAATGCAACCTTGAACGGTATTCCGAATTTTGCAATTTGTTTGATCAAAGTAATGAAAGTATCAGACGCAAAAATAATCGTCGTAAAAACAAATACTCCCATCAAAAACATTTCAATAACTTGTTTTAAAATATATCTATCTAAAATTTTAGTATTTTTATACTTCGTAACAACATATTCTTTTATGTCTATAACATATTGCAAAAATCTTTTAAACATACTCTGATTCTAATCTAAAAATAAGTTTTTATCAACTTAATCTTTGAAATTACGGAGTTAAAATAATAATTTAATTTGATTCTTTAAGAAGTAATATTGTTTGTTCTATTTCCGTTTTTAAATACCCTAATTGTTCGGTTATATTGTTTGGATTATAAATATATCCCGCACTTCCATATGCTAAATAAGGATTATATTTTTCAGCCTCCAGACGCAACAATGCAATAGATTTTGCATGCAAACTCAAATCCATAAGTTTTTTATAAGTAACAAAATGACTTTCAGGTCTTTTGGCATACTTATCTCTAAAATAATCTACATTTTTATTGAAGTAATAAACCTTTGCATTAAAAAACTGAACATTATCATTATTCTCAATCATATCAAAAATCGTTTCCAATTGAGGAATAAATTCATTCAAATCATTAATATATTGAGAAGTTTTATCGGATTTTAAAATTATATTTACAAACGCAGGGTTATCTCTCGGAACCGGTTTTATTTCATTCTCAGAATTAAATTCTTTAGAAGGCTTTACTTCTACAGGAGCCTTTTGAGTATCTTTAGGAACAAAATTTCTGGTTAAATCAGGCAAAGTTCCAACATAACCTTTCGAATCAGTACTGGTTGGCATGCTCTTTGAAAAAACAACTGCTCCCTGAAGCATTAGAATTCCAATAAATAAAATGGTATAAAAAAGCTTAAACCTTCTCATACCATTATTATAATAATTATTTTACAAAAATCATCATATATTTACTTTAAATTACGCTGATCAGAAACAAATCATAATATAAATCAAACCCTCACCCTAGCCCTCTCCCTTAGAGAGAAAATATGAATATATTTAAGTTTCCGAACATTCCACCGGACAAGATTTATCACAAGGAACTCCAAATGGTCGCATTTGAGGATTAGCTTTGTAATAATCTTTTTTATGCTTTTCGCGTTTTAAATCATGTGCTTGTAATTTTCTGATTTCTCTAAATTTATTACGTTGATCCTTTGTTAAACATTTTGAAAATTCATTATTTTCTTGTTCTAAAAATTTTTCAATATCTTTTTTAATATATTTCACAATTTGTCGTTGCTTAAAAATATCTTTTTCTGAAGCATTAGCACACTTCAAAGCTTTTAACTTACAACTTTCTCTCATTAAACAATCGAATTTTGCATGATAAAACGGATAATTAGCCTTAAGTTGTTCTTCTCTGGCTCTAATCTGCTCATCGGAGAGATTCAACGCATTATAAGCAGTTAAACGTTCATACTCAACCTGTTTTACAAACTTTTGATACCGAGTCGCCTCACATGGGGCATCCAAATCCTTTTCAATCGGACAAGATTTTTGACAACCTGATTCCACATTTTTTTTATCTTGCTCCAGAGAACAACAATCCGCATAAACACTATTAATTGCCAATAGAAAACATACTAAAAATAACATTAATTTATTACACATAAACACTCCTAACTTTGTTTTTATTTTCTCATAAATGAAATATTTTTCAAATAAATTAATATTTGTAGTAAAATCAAGCATATGGAAGACATTAACTTAAGAAATTATGCATACTTAGGAGATGCAGTTTGGGAACTGCATATAAGAAAAAAGACGATTCGTCAGACTAATAATGCAAAAAAACTGCATCAAATTACAACTGATCTAGTAAAAACACATTTTCAAAGTGAACTATTGCATTTTATCGATGAACATCTTACAGAAGAAGAGCATGACATAGCAAAAAGAGCAAGAAATTTACCAATTCCTGTCGGCAGAAGAAATATACAAACTGAATACAGGCAAGCCACAGCATTTGAAACACTAATCGGCTGGTGGTACACAAACAAAACTTCAAGATTAGAAGAAATTTTTAACATAATAAATGAAAAATTAATATAATAAAAAAGACCCCTGAATCAGAGGTCTTTCTTTATATACTCGGTTTATTATAATTATTGCGTTAGCAACTTTTTGTACTAATTGTAAAATCAAATATAATTTTATTTGCTAATAATTATCTAAAAACATAGCTAAGGTTTTACAAAACTTAACAAGTTTATTGAGCAAGTTTTTCTCTAACGAGAGTTTCTACTTCCGCCAGAATATCAGGATTTTGTTCCAAATATTCTTTTGCTTTTTCTCTGCCTTGACCAAGTTTTTCTTCATTGTAGCTAAACCATGCACCAGCTTTTTTAACAATATCAAGGTTTACAGCAACATCTAAAATATTACCGATTTTAGAAATACCTTGACCAAAGATAATATCAAATTCCGCAGTTCTGAACGGAGGAGCAACTTTGTTTTTCAAAACACGAACTCTTACATGGTTACCGATTTCACCTTCATCCCCTTTAAGAGTTTCAGTACGCTTAATTTCCATACGAACAGATGCATAATATTTCAAAGCATTACCACCTGTTGTAGTTTCAGGGTTACCATACATAACGCCGATTTTCATTCTTAATTGGTTAATAAAAATAACTGTAGTATTAGTTTTACCAATAATACCGGTCAATTTTCTTAAAGCTTTAGACATCAAACGAGCTTGAAGCCCCATTTGTTGATCTTCCATAGAGCCTTCAATTTCAGCCTTAGGAACAAGAGCAGCAACAGAGTCAACAACAACAATATCTACAGCACCTGAACGAACAAGTTCTTCTGTTATATCCAAAGCTTGTTCTCCGGTATCAGGCTGAGAAATCAATAAATCATCAACTTGAACTCCTAAATTTCTTGCATATTCAGGATCAAGAGCATGCTCTGCATCAACAAATGCAGCAATACCACCTTTTTTCTGACACTCAGCAACAATGTGTTGGGCAAGAGTAGTTTTACCGGAGGATTCAGGTCCATAAATCTCAATAATACGACCACGTGGAATACCACCGATACCAAGAGCCACATCTAAAGATAAAGCTCCTGTTGGGATAGCATCTACATTAACGGTAGTCTTATCACCAAGCTTCATTATTGAGCCTTTACCAAAGTCTTTTTCAATTTTTTCAATAGCTAACTTTAGCGCTTTTGATCTTTCATCACTAACGCTAACTGCAGGTGATTCTTTAACCGCCATTATTTAATTCCTCTTATTCCCAAACGTATACTTCTTTTTTCTTATAAAAACCTAAAGCTACAGGTTTATAGCTGTTTAATTCATTTTTCAACTGATAAACTTCTTTGTTTAAATCAACGATTTTCTGCTTAAGAGTTTCATTATCAGTTTTGCAACGAATCAACTCAACTACAACATCATCCATGCCTTCTAATTTTTCATCAATAACTTTAGCAATTTTATCACTAAGTTTTGCTTCTAAATCTTGAAGACTTGATAGAATGCTTCTTACAGCAGCATTAGAAGAGCCACCACCAACGATAGCAGGAGCAGCAACTGCAGTTGGAGCTGAAACTTGAGCTTGAATTTTTCTTAAGTTTTTAACTTCATCATAAGAAAAATAAGTATGACCTTTAGCATTCTTTCTAGGTCTAATAGCAGCTTTCTTACATAGTTCAACAATTTCTTTGTTATCTGTTTTTAAAATAGTTCTCACCTCTTGAGGTGTCAAAGTTCTCTCGTTTAATCTGTCTTTTATCATTCTTTCCTATCCCTTAAAAAACATTCCCAACATCATTCTATTACATTCATAAAAATCAGGCAAATTATTTTCATGAAACTTAAAGAAATGTAAAGAGAAATTTATATAATAAAATTTTTTGCAATAAAAAAAGAGCCCATATCGAGCTCTTTTACTACTATTGAATTAAAAGCTAACTATATAGCTTTTTGAACTTTACCTGCTTTAATGCAAGAAGTACATACTCTAATTCTTTTTGTAGCACCGTTAACAACAGCTTTAACAGTTTGCAAGTTTGGTTCTTGAGTATGAACAATTTGTTTATGTGAGAAAGTCAATTTAGCTGCTTTAATTGGAGCCTTTCCACATATTTCACAATGTTTTGCCATAATTTATCTTCCTTTTCTAGCTAGTTATATTACTCTTTATACCAAAATTCTAACCCAAAAATACTTTTTTGCAAGTAACATGTTAAAAATGATTACAAAGAATAGTATTTATGATATACTAAGTCTATGGAAGAGAATAAAATTAAAATCGGATTAATTGGACTGGGAACAGTCGGAAGCGGAGTTTTTAAAACTCTTAAAAACTTTGACAATGTTGAAGTTGTAAAAATTGCAGTACGTAACAAAAGTAAAAAACGTAACATTGAAGGATTAGATGAAAATATAATTACTGACAATCCTTATGAAGTGGTTAATGACCCTGAGATTCAAATCGTAGCTGAACTTGTAGGAGGGACAGAACCTGCGTTTGATCTTATTAAAACTGCAATTAAAAATGGTAAACATATTGTTACTGCAAATAAAGAGCTTCTGGCAAAACACGGTGAAGAACTTTTCAATTTTGCAGAAGAAAATAACAAAGTTGTACTTTATGAAGCTGCAATTGCCGGAGGTATTCCTTTAATAATGCCAATAAAAACAATTCTTGCAGGTAATAAAATCAACAAAATTAAAGCTATATTGAATGGTACAACTAATTACATTTTAACAAAAATGGATGCACAAAATGCTTCTTATGAAGACGTCTTAAAAGAAGCCCAAGAACTTGGATATGCAGAAGCTGATCCGACAGGAGATGTTGAAGGATTTGATGCTGCATATAAAATTACAACTCTTGCAACCATTGCTTTTGGCAAAAGAATAAAATTTGAAAATGTTTATAGAGAAGGTATTACCAAAATCAGTCCTGATGATATGAAAGCTGCGAATGAAATGGGTTATAAAATCAAACTTATTGCATCTGCAGAATTAAATGACGATGGCAGAGCTGATGTAAGAGTTCACCCAATGTTAGTTCCAAAATCTAAAACATTGGCACATATTGATTACGTAACAAATGCTGTTAGCTTAACTGGGCATCCAGTAGGAGATGTAACACTTTCAGGTCCGGGAGCCGGAGAATTCCCGACAGCAAGCTCTGTTGTCGGAGATATTTTGGCAATAGTTTCCGAAATCGGAAAAACTGATTATTTACTACCAATGATGAGATGTAAGCACAGTGAAAATGCTGAACCAATAACCATTTTAGAAACAGAAAACAAATATTATCTGTCAATTACCGCTCAAAACAGCAAAGGGGTTATTGGACGTATCGGTAAAGCTTGTGAAGATAACAATATAAGCTTAGCAAGTATTGTTCAAAAAGAAGTTGCCGGAGACCATGCAGCAAAAATAACCGTAATTACAGAACTTTGTAAAGAAAAAGATATGCAAAACGTTATTAATATTTTCGCTCAAGACTCAGCTATAACTAAAGTTAACAGCTTAATTAGAGTCCAAGTTTAGGTTTGTAATATGCAAAAGATATTAAACAAACTTATTGATATAATAATTGCAAAACCTAAAAGTGCAATTTCAGTATTGCTACTAATATTATTTTTAATATTCAAAGTAATACCTGCGAACAATCAACACGTTTCACATATCATTTGCCACCAAAATTCTTGCGAAATAAAAGAATTTGCAAATGAAGATGGTAAAGGTTTACGCGAAATAGAATCTCTGACTCTCGAATTAAGTGGAGTCGCTCCATTCTTTGTAACAGAAAGAAAACTACACGGCTGGAGTTTTTTATTTTACATAACTTCAAGCACTTCTTCGGGAAGAAAGACTTCCGATGCATATGAATATACTGTTGGATACGAAGATAATATTCAAAACATCAAATATCCACTATTTAAAACATACACATCTAAAAGAAAACTTGCAGAAGATGCTGCAACATTTTTAAACACTGCATATCTTGAACGAAGAGATATTGATTTTGTATTTAAACCATAAAAAAGAGGATAATAACATGTACTATCAAGGACTAATTAACAAATACAGAGAATATTTACCAGTAACAGATTCAACTCCTGTTGTAACACTAAATGAAGGTAATACACCACTTATTAAAGCTGATAATTTAGCTAAAAAAATCGGATTAGACGCTGAAATTTATTTGAAATTTGAGGGTTGCAATCCAACAGGCAGCTTCAAAGATCGTGGTATGACAATGGCTGTTACAAAAGCAAAAGAATCAGGTTCCGGTGCAATAATTTGTGCATCTACAGGAAATACTTCAGCATCTGCTGCAGCATACGGAGCTAAAGCAGGTTTGAAAACTTATGTACTTATCCCTGACGGATACATTGCTTTAGGTAAATTGTCTCAAGCGATGATGTATGGTGCTGAGATCATCGCTATTCAAGGAAATTTTGACAGAGCACTTGAAGTTGTTCGTGAAGTTTCCGAAAAATATCCGATAACATTAGTAAATTCAGTGAATCCATACAGAATAGAAGGTCAAAAAACAGGTGCTTTTGAAATTTGTGAAGCTTTAGGACAAGCTCCTGACTATCACTTTATTCCAGTTGGAAATGCAGGTAATATTACCGCATACTGGAAAGGTTATAAAGAATGGCATAATATAGGAAAAATTCCGACATTACCAAAAATGATGGGCTTTGAAGCTGAAGGCTCAGCTGCAATCGTAAAAGGAGAAAGAATTCTTAATCCTGAAACACTTGCTACAGCTATCCGTATCGGCAATCCAGCAAGTTGGAAACAAGCTGAAGCTGCTCGTGATGAAAGTAATGGTATGATAAATTCAGTAACGGATGATGAAATTGTTGCAGCTTATAAATTGATTGCTTCTTGCGAAGGTGTTCTTGCCGAACCTGCGTCTGCAGCATCTGTAGCAGGACTTATCAAAGTAAAAGACCAAGTTAAAGAAGGTTCAAAAATTGTTTGTATTTTAACAGGTAACGGATTAAAAGATCCTGACAATGCCATTAAATATTCAAATGCGGACGTTAAAAAGACATCCTCAGAAATTTCAGAAATTCTAAAAGTTATGAATATATAAAAAACGGGTTTAAAACCCGTTTTTTTTTTAGTTTTCAGGATATCTTATATCAATAATCGTATATGCATTAAATTCTAATGAACCGTACATAATTTTTATTTTATCAGAACCTTCAGGAGTCCATTTTGCGAAAGTAATAATATCTTCTCCAAAATCATCTTCGGTTTCAATTGCAGGAAATTGTGCTATTTCATAATGAGCTTGATAAAGTTTTAAAACATAATTGCCGTCAACCTTTTCACCCTTAACCTGATAATGTCCGATAGGAACAACATCTTCGCCAACTAAAAGTTCTACAGGCAAACTAACTACAGGCAGACTATCCTTATCGGAATGTTCTCCTGCAATCAGCTCAGTTTCATTACTTTGACTAAACTCTTCACCTTTTGGCATATTTTTCTTTTCAAGTTTATATTTGCGTTTATTTATTTTTTTATCTACTTGTTTTAAAGCTTTTTCAAAATCTTCATCCGAAACAGGCTTTGCATCACGACCTTCTTCTCGGGTATTCCAATTATCCCAAAGACCTCCGGTAGCAGGCATATCAACATCATCTGCAAATGCAACATTTCCAATTCCGATAAATAAAGCTACAAATAATATCAAAAACTTTTTCATACATATATCATAATGAATTTACTTAAAAAGTAAACCCGACATTTATATGAAAAATATATTGCAACTAATCTTCAGAACTCACAGGTAAAGGAACTTCACGAACAACAAGAAGCTTAGTAATTCTTGCACCATCAATTTCTTTAACTGTAAAAGTAAATTCACCATATTGAACAAAATCATCAATTGCAGCAATACGTCCAAGTTCTTTTACAACAAGACCTGCAATAGTATCAACATCTTCAACTTCAAGCTTTTCTTCAGGAATATCAAAATAGCTTGCCAATTCATCGAGTCTTAACATACCGTTTGCAAGATAATGATTAGGTTTAATTTCTTTTATATCAATTTCGGCTTCTTCATCAAATTCATCTTGAACATCGCCAAAAATTTCTTCAAGAACATCTTCCAAAGTAATAATACCGGAAGTTCCCCCAAACTCGTCAACAACAATAGCCATTTGGCTTTTATTCTTTTTGAATTCAATAACCAAATTATCCATAGTAATTGTTTCAGGAATCAGCATTATTTTTCTTTGAATTTTTTCGATAGGGCATACTTCATCTTTCAGAGATAAAGAATACAAATCTTTAACATGGATTAACCCTGTAATATGGTCAATATCACCATCATAGACAGGATATCTTGTATATTGGTTTTCCATAGCAATTTTATTAAGTTCATCCAAAGACATATCACTCGGAACACAAACCATATCTGTACGAGGAATCATTACTTCACGTGCAGTTAAATCAGAAAATTTAAACATATTATGAAGCATATCTTTTTCAGTTTCATTCAACACACCTTCGTCATAGCTTGTATCTACAAGCAAATCTAAATCTTCGATAGTATGTATAACTCTTGCAGAACTTACAGGAACTTTTAATAATCGTAAAATTCCATTACAAGATTTATTCAAAAACCAAACAAACGGCTTTGAAATTGTCATAAATAAATCCATAGGTCTTGCAACATAAAGTGATATCTTTTCAGGATACTGAAGAGCGATACACTTAGGCACCTGTTCTCCAATAACAACATGTAAAAATGTAATTACAAGGAATGCTACAACTGCTGTAAGTGACGCAATGTAAGCATGAGCTGACGGAAAATGTTCCAATAACGGAGTCATCATTTTTTCAATTGTAGGAGAACCAAACCAACCAATACCGATACTGGCAATAGTTACACCCACCTGAACTGCAGCAATAAAGAAATTCATATCTTCCAAAGCTTTGAGAGCAAGCTTAGCATCAACATTACCATCTTTGGTAAGTTGTTCTATTCTTGTTTTACGAGCTCTGACAATAGCGAATTCTGCGGCTACAAAAAATGCATTTACTAAGAGTAAAAGAAATACTATTACCCAATTAATAAAAATCGTACTATAACTCGACTCACTCATTATTATTCATTTTCCTTTATAATTACAGTTTTCATTATAATATCATACAAAAAAAAAATCAACAAACCCGCTAAACATTAAAAAAGAGGCAAATATTTCTATTTGCCTCTAAAAAATTATTCATCATCTGAATCTTCGTCTTTTTTAATTTTATCAACAACCATTTTTGCCATTTCTTTAGCAATAACTTTCTGAGTATCTTCAGGGCAATTTTGAAGCATATTCATAGCAGTACGTAAAGTTGTATCAATATCATACCAACGACCGCGTCTATTGTCATCCAAACCGGAACCTACAGCATTGATAATATCATCAACAGCTTCAAATTTTTCATCTTCGATATTGTGTTCAATAATAATTTTAATCAAATTTAATGCTACTCTAATTTGAGTTTGATCATCAGTTTCTTCTAATGTTCTTACCGCTTCAGATAAAACAGGGTCTTTATCATACCAGCGTCTGTGTTGTTGTGAATACTCTTCTTTCATATTTGTGTCTCCTTTATTATATATTAACTATCCTTGTTTAAATGTTACTCCTTTTGTGCCTTTAGGATATTGCCAGCCAAGACAGCTTCTTTCGCATGCAATTCTGCAAGCTCCGCATTCCAGACAATTCTCAAAATTTACAATTAATAATTTTCTATCATCATCCCATTCATAAACTTGTGCAGGACAAATATATGTACAACACTTGCTATTACAAATATTGCATTCAGCCTGATTAGGATGTAAGTGAGATTCGATATCCGGTGAATATTTTAATGTATAAAGCTTCTTATCTACATTCATACCAAAATACTCCATACAAGTTTTAATAATGCCCAAATATCTTTGAATAATTCAGATAATTTTCTATCAGTAAAAATACTTTTAATAAATTTCCAATACAATTCACGTTTTGGGACACTATTAACTGATGTAAACATTTCGAAGAAAGCATTTATTTTCTTCAAGTAATAACATAAAAAAGCCTTTTGTCTTTGATGGAAAATATCCATCAGACTTCTATATGTTCTCATATCTTTAAGCACAAAAGATTTTTTAAGTTCTTTTTCATAATCTAAAAGAGAATTTTTAGTAAAATCCTTAGAATTAAGAGCTTTAACCGCAGTTTCGCCTGCAATTTTTCCGCTAATCATAGCGAGATTAGTACCTTCCCAGTGAAGGTTATTAACCAACATGCCGGCATCACCAACAATCATTACCCCATTATCCGCAAGTTTAGGGATTTTATTGTATCCGCCCTCAGGAATTAAATGGGCAGAATATTCTTTTAATTCTCCGCCTTCAATCAATGGAGTAACTGAAGGATGCTTTTTCAATTGTTCTAAAAGTTCAAATGGTCTATAATTCTTTTCAACAAGATCATTTAAGGTAACCCCAAGCCCAATAGTTACAGAATCGGAATTGGTATACATAAATCCTAATCCTAAAGAACCAAGCATTGGACCGCCAAAAATAGTGTGAATG
>JAAVBM010000047.1 GCA_014803505.1 bacterium
ATTGGTTTAACCTCTTTAACAAGCCGAATATAAAACTTTCATCATTATGCTCTTTTGCATGGTGAATTTATTAATGTCGTTTACTATAACAGTCTTCATTTAGATCTATCCTCCCAGTTAGCAGATTTAAGATATTCCTTGATGACATAAATCCCGCCATCACATATACTCCGGAACCATTCAAAGTGTTCCTGGCGGCAGATCTGGACGAGCTTGCGAAAACTATATATCTGATTATCATCACAAAAATCCAGGATCTCGGCAATGGCAGTATAACGGTCAATCACACATTCTATTATCTTGTAAAAATCAGCACCGCCAAACTGCAGCACATCATCCACGGAATATTGCGCTTTATCAGGATTATCGAGATGACAGAGATACCGGGTATAGGCACGTATGGATTTAACTGGCTCGCAGCCAACACCGCCTATCACTTCAAAAACTTCCTTTGCCTGATCAGCTGTCTTAACGGAATCAAACTGTATGATCACATGGTAATGAGGCTTCTTTAGTTCCCCGGTGGGATTTATATCCTTGTCATGCAGCGGGGAGACCATTGCAGGAACAAACTGCTGCACAAGAAGTTCTTTCCAGTTCTCTGGTGCAGATTCAGGATAGACAACCGTTGCAAAATTTCTTGTTCTGGAACGTCCTAATTTATCAGCCATTGTTATGAATACCTCCATATTTTAGGGTTTATTTAAGGACAAAAGCAGTTGGGGGGAATGGCACACGCTTCGACAGGCAAAAAAGCGGTATGCGCTCCTTTTTCAGGACATTTGACAGTAAAACGGAAAGAGCACCGTTTGACTGCAAAATTGAAAAAGGAGCACATACCAAATGCCCGTCGAAGCGTGCGCCCTGCAGTAGCGTTTGGATAAAGTAAGGCCACGGCCAGGGAAAAATTTGTGAGGGACTATGTAACATTTTTGATCCATGATCATACATATAAATACCTCCAGGCTTTAAAAAGTTAAGGAATAAATTAATACTGAGACGGGGGCAGCTCGTGCGGTGCTGCTCCATCCCTAAGGACGGATTTTTATGGGCAATGCCCATGGGCAAAAATCCAACGGTCTTCCGTGCGCTCCTGCTCACTGCGAAGCAATCTCTGCGCGCTACCGCTTGCCGCTTGTGGGGGACTAAGTTACGTTTTTATGTCATGAACATACATATGGATACCTCCAGACTTTAATTTTTTTTAGTTTGTGGGGATCGTGGAACATGGAACACCCCTGTGTGGTGTCGTAGTGCCACACAGGGGCAGCGAACCCCTTAAATTTTCTGACAGTTCTACCTGCAGCAAAGCAAGTTGTGAAACAATTCGAGCTGCAGCGAAGCGGATCAGCCGGAAATTGTCAGAATTATTTACTATCTGTGTTATAATTAAGGGAATTGAAAAAAAGTGCGCTTTTCAATCCCCTTGCCCGATCATACATGCCGGAAAGGGTCGTGTCGTCAATAAAAATCTTCCTTTTCCAAAGTGCACGGAAAAGAGTATTTTTTTTGACAACACTCTGTCACTACCTACTGCTTCAGACGCTCATAGATCCACTGGAACAGCAGGAAAGCCCTGAATATGACCTCGATAGCCACTACCAGAGCAAGGACGGTCAGTGTCAGGTTCTTCGGCAGGAAAAACCAGAGGATACCAGTAGCACTCGATATATATTCGATCAATGATTCCAGAACCACATAGATCTCCGTGGCGATCTCCGGGAACTGAATGAGGACTATAGTCCCAACAAACAATGCTATAAAAGCGAGCATGATCAGTGCAGCTGCCATATCAACCCTCCTCCGGCAGGTCATCGCCGGTTATCATAGACCATTTGCGCCAGAGATAGTGCAGGAACCATATCACTACCAGGATCCCGCTGATCAGATGAAGGGTATTACAGAGCAGCGGGAACTTTTCTGACACCGTATCCAGGTCAAAAGTATAGCTCGGCCAAAGGGTCTGACCCATAAGGCTGAAGCTTGGAAACGTCAGCTTAGCATCACTGGAAGAAGCCAACGCTTTAATAAAGTCCTTAACAACCGTTACAGGGAGAGTGAATATCTCCCAGGAAGAGAGTGTGCCGGTTATCTCAGTCACGCCAGACCCAACAGAGTCTATGGCTTCCTGTGTCTTTTCCTGTTCCTCCTCATAGCGTTCGTTTTCCAGTTCATTCTGTTTTTTCTGTTCATTGGCAATGTCCTGCAGCGTCTGATCCGTGGTGGCATCACTGACATGCAGGAAGTAGGCATCCTGGGTATAGGTCAGGGTCTCCAGGGTGACTGTTGATTCATAGGCATACGCATTTGCAAACACCAAAGGGTCACTAACATTAGTTATGTAAAGCGGAAAGTCGATCACTACATCATAACTGTCCCTGGACAGGTTATCCAGCACGGGGATGTTAAGGAAAGCAATGCCTGCTTCGCCGGATATCACAGACCCGTTGACTTCCAGAGCATCATAACGATCGTAAGACACCCCGTCATTGTTGACATATATGTAAGGAGTGCCATACTGTACGGTACCGGTACCATAGTCAGGAAAGCCAGCATAATCTATGCGCAGGCCGAAAAGTACCGTGGGATTGGAATAAGCAGTACCCATATGGCCGGAGTAGATGAACCTGAAAGGCAGATGGAGCTGGTAATGGAGCACATAGGCATTGCCGCTGCGTACCTCACCTTTTGTAACACTTGTTTCAGCTATCTCCACCGATACAGGGGATATGTTCCAGGACGCGCCTATCTCGACCGTTTCATACTGTTCAGCCCTCCATTTATCCAGAAGTACCTTTTCATCAGCCCCAGACACATCACTGCTGTAAGCAGACGCAGACAATGAATAAGCCGAGGGCACATCATAAAAAACCGCCCGGCTGCTGACGCTTTTGGTCTTTTGGGGGACATCATCCAGGGACGACAGATCAGGAGTACTGTCATCCGTGACGATATCATACAGACTGTCATACAGTTTCTTAAATGCCGAAAATACATCATTATGTGTACCATCATCTGTACCAAATGATCCCAGTTCGGCACTGACCCCACCGATATCAGGGATGACTACAGGCGTTGGACTTGGAGACGGAGTAGGAGTAGGATCCGGTGTCGGTGTTGGATCTGGTGTTGGTGTTGGATCCGGTGTCGGTTCCGGGACTTCTGAAAGAGGCATGACAGAAACCTTCAGGGATGAAGAATCCCAAAAGTCAGTAGTGATACCTGATATATACAGATATCCGGAAGTCTTACTAAAGCCATCCGGGAGATTGAACACATTAACAGCAGCATCATAATCCAGGCGGTTTGCTGCAGAAGTCGACTGCAGATCACCTGTCAGCAACTGAAATAAAGATGTGGAATAAGTACCAGTGATCGACTTACTCGCAAACCCATTGGTGTATGAAGTACTCCAAAAAGAACTGGAGGCCAGGTCAAGACTGCTCCAGAAAAATGAAGCATTAAACCCACCGGATCCGCTCGAATCAATGACAAGACAATCGCCGGATCCAACTGCGGAAACCGGGATACGGAATAAAAAATAAGCCTGTTTATAAGAATTATTGGCCTGGGTTGTAACGATACTGACCGTAGCAGAACCGCTGGGACGATATATCTGGACAAACCCTGCCTTAGTACGGGAATAAGTGACCACTTCCGCATTTACAGGAATAACATACATGGACGAAACAAGAAGGCAGCATGCCACCAGCCAGACGATCTTCTTCATCAGCGGTTCTCCTTTCTGTTCAGGCGCCTGATCTTCCTGACCTGGTACATATGGTCAACTGTCAGGCAGAGACAAAATATTGTGAGCAGTATCAGGATCTGACGCAGCGTTACATCTGCAGATGAAGCGAGAGAGGGGTACCTGCCGGACAGATCGGAATAAACAAGGTATGATCCGGGATCCAGATGGAACGAAGGATCATATGTCTCATACATGGTGCCGTTATTGTAGGTATTCCACCGGATCACCGTTACAGCACCGGAAAAAGAGCTGCCATCATACACCAGATCAGCTCCATAAGCAAACACATAATCATACTGGCCGACCCGTGCACCGACATAATGGGCATCAGGAGGCAGCTTTGACAGATAGCCCCTCATATACTCCAGGTAAGTACTGGAGATCGATCCGTAGTAAGAATCATATGATGCATACAGGGTGATCCCATCACCTGATGACACCAGACCGGAGAGGAGAGCAGCATCAACAGAAGATACCGAAGCAGCATGCACAGTCTGTACCGCGCCGGCTGTCGCTACGGCGCAGATACAGACTGTCATCATCAGCATACAAAAGAAACGTCTCATAACATATACCCCCGGCCAGTGACCCAGGTGATCACTGTATTGACTACCCATGTGCCTATGATCCAGGTCACTGCATAGGGTGCAGAAAGCTTCACAACCTCACCAAACAACTCAAGAGCCATTAAATCCATTATCGCGCAACCTCCTTATGATCTGTCTCGTGTCATACCGGCCGAAATCAGCAGGACACGGAATATACAGCTTGACCGCACGGGATACAAGCTTTGTGGTGATATCCTCGCCGCTGGATACATTAGTTGCCTTGAAGATCTCCTGACGGAAGATCATACCAAGAAAATTATCGCAGCACACAGCATACTTGAACTGTTCCCGGAACGGTTTGGCGAGACGGCCGAACACCTGGGATGTGCCAACGATATGTTTGCGTGCCTTCCTCTGCTGGGAGACAAGCTCAAAGATATGGACGTCCATGCCCTTCGATTCAAGGGAATTGAATTCTATATGCATCTCATCCAGCAGGAAGATATAGCCATAGTCGCCATTATCCAGGGAGAGCATCTGTTCAGGACCGGAGTATGCAACAACCTCATTATCCAGATCCCAGGTAAGGGCAAGGTTTGTACATACCTTTGCCTTAGGGAATGCCGAACAGAGGTTATAGACATAATTAACTGCAGATAAAGTTTTCCCGGATCCCTGCTCACCACAGAAACAGATGATGCCGTCACAGGGAAGGCGATCAGGATTGGATCTCCTCTGCTTCATCTTAAAAAGAAATGTGTCGATCAGGTTGGAGAGTGCGAGATTGCTCTTGAAATACCTTAATTCATTTGCCATACAATAAAAGGGACGGAAAACCGTCCCAAACCTCCTTCCTTAAAAACCAGTCTTGCCTTTACGCACTGCAGACATGATCGCCCTGTAAGCCTTACGTGCACCCCACCAGAGGAACACAAAGCCGATCCCGGCAACAATAATAGCGGACATTACCGAAACGATCTGGGTAATGCTGAACTGTGCAGTCACATCAGTTATGACCTTTGCCCAGTCCGATACCGTCACCGTAGTGGGAGTGGATCCACCAGAAAGCAAAACCATACAATTCACCTCCTCTCAAAAAAATCACTTCTTAGAATTAGAAGAAAGGTTCATGATATCGTCAATAGAGCCAAAACGGTTATAAAAAGCCTTGATATCATCACCGATCTTAACCTGCTGGGCAGCAACAATGGCTGCTGAACGATTGGAAATAAAAAGACGCTCCACGGTCTGACCAGATATCATCTCTGTCTCAACAGGATCAGAGATACAATGAAGATTAAGGCCATCAACCCACTGGTTCGACTTTTTGGACATATAATGCACCTTTTCAATACCTACAACTTTCATCCTTACCCACCTCCTTCCGCAAAAAATGAACCTTCCTGAGTGATATA
>JAAVBM010000048.1 GCA_014803505.1 bacterium
ATAATTTTAATAATTCTTCTTTATTCATTTTTATTTCCTTTTTAATTTATAATTTTATCTATAATCCCGCCACCCAATACAATATCATCTTGGTATAGTACAATTGATTGTCCTGGTGAAATCGAGTTTTGCATATCTTTAAAATACACTTCTATATTATTTTTATCGAATTGTTTTACTATTACTTCTGTTGGAGTTTGTGTTGATCTAATTTTTGCTTTGCATTGAAATTCGTTTGAAGGACTTTGACCTGATATCCAATTAAGTTTTGTAGCAAGTAATTTATCGCTGAATGTATCAGTTTTAATTCCGACAACAACTTCGTTTGTTTCTTTTTTTAGTTCAATTACGTATAAAGGTTCTGTTGAACTTATTCCAAGCCCTTTTCTTTGTCCAATTGTGTAATTCCAGATTCCTTTGTGTTTTCCTAAAATTTTGCCTGTAGTATCAACAATATTTCCCTCAAGCTCTTTCACTCCTAAAAGCTCGTTGTAATCCCCTTCATAAAAATCTTGGCTATCTGGTTTTTCAGCAACAGTTAAATTATATTTTTTTGCAATTTTTCTAATCTCTTCTTTAGAATACCCTCCAAGCGGAAGCTTTATTTTGGACAGTTGCTCTTGTGTTAATCTATATAAAAAATAAGATTGGTCTTTGTTTTGGGTTATTCCCTTTTTTAATATGAATTTTCCGTCAGCTTTTTCTATCCTTGCATAATGTCCTGTTGCAAAGTAATCAAATTCAATTCCGTTTAATTTTGCTAACTTAGGAAGAACATCAAATTTAATCAATGAGTTACACCAAATACAAGGGTTAGGTGTTCTACCTTCAAGATATTCTTTTTTAAAGTTATTCAGAACAATTTCTTCGTATTGTTTTGCACAATCGAAAACATGAAATTCAATCCCAAGTTCCGCACAAACTTTTCTTGCAGCTTCGATATCTTCTTTCTCGTTAGGTCCAAGACAAGCACCATGTGTTTTTTTTGTTTGGAATTTGTTTAATTTCTCTTGAATTTCTTTATAGACGCCGTCTTTACCCCATATTGCCATTGTTACACCTATGACATTATGACCTTGTTCTTTTAACAGAAGTGCTGTGGTTGAAGAATCCACTCCGCCAGACATTCCGACTAGTATATTCATAATAATTGCCTTTCTATTTATTTGTTTATTTATGTATCTGATTTTGTTATAAAGTGTTATGCTATACCCTAACATATTACAAATATTAACTTTTTGCAACTTTAAGATATTGACAATGATTTTATTTGTTAAATAATAAAATTATGACTAAATTTTATACAATTAAATTCCAAACTTGTTGCTGTAAGTTCTTCTGTTTAAGGACTTAGTATTTTAGTATCTTGTTTTTTGATTTGATTTTTAGTCCTTAAACATTTTTGTTTAAGGCTATTTTGTATGTATAGCCGATTTAGAAAAAATATTAGTTAAAAGGAGTCAACAAATGAAAATAAATACACAAACTTCACCTGTCGTAAATTTTAAAGGTATTACTTTAGCCCCATTATCACAAGCTCTTTATACATTAGGGAATAATGATATGCTAAACGCATCATTTATAGATGTTTTTGCAATGGATACACCAAGAACAATTGTTGAATTTGAGCATAGAGGAAAACAAGCCGGAATAGAAATGGGGTTTCGAGAATATACAGGAACATTTATTGCTGAATTTAGTGCAATAGTTTTTGCTCTTGCTGCTTCTAAACTCTTTTCAAAAAAATATAAACCAGATGTAAAAATAAACGGTAATTCTTGGCTTACAAATAATGCGATAGATGCTTTTTCTGAGATTTACAATAAATCTGATAAAACTCTTGATGGTTTTTTAGAAAATACTCTAAAATCAATGTCAGGAATTTCCGGAAAGAAAGTAACAACATTATCGGATAGTGGTAGTGAGAATATTAAAAGTATTAAAGAAGGATTTATTGACATAATCAATAACACTAAACTTGATAAAAAAGCAAAAACACAAGCTCTTAAAAATTTAGAGGATAATATAATTCAAACGCTAAAAGCAGATAATAATATTACTCTTCAACAAGGTGTAAAAGGTTATAGTGATAATTTATCTCATATAGTAAGGGATATTATTGACGTTTCTCAAAATGTATTTTTTAAAGAAGGTGCAAATTCTAAATCGATTATTGAAAAATTAAAAACTTTAAATAAATCAAGAATTGCTATTGCAATACCTTTATCTATGCTCTTAGCAATTACAAATCAGTACATTAACAGATATTTAACCAAAAAAAGAACCGGGATTGATAATTTTGTTGGTGAAAATGATTACGAAAAGAATGTACAAGGTAAAAATGAAACAAAAAAAGAGAAAGGCTTGTTGGTAAAAAAAGCCTTATCAGCATGCATTTTTCTTTTAATGTTATCAAGTGTTATGGGCTTGAAAAAACCGAAAGATATTATAAATAAATTAGAATTTAACGGTGCTGCAACAGGCGGAAATGCAATAAAAACAATTTATGGAACCTTGATTTTAGGACGGATTTTTGCATCTAAAGATTCCACTGAATTGAGGGAAACAAACGTCAGAGATTATTTAGGATTTTTGTCTTGGCTTGTTTTAGGCGGTTTTGTCGCAAAAGGAGTTGGGCAAATTCTGGATCCGAAACAAGCAATTTTGTTTAATGTTACAAAACAAGGAAATGGCATTAAACATTGGCTTAAAGATATTTCTTTGAAATCACAAAAAGAAATAATTGCACAAGGTGGAAATGTTAAACAAAATTTGAGAAAACTTAATATTGCTCAATTATCGGGAATTGCATACTCTGCGATTATGTTAGGGGTGTTGCTTCCAAAACTAAATATCTGGATGACTAAACACAAGAAAAATACAAACGAAATTATCGCAAAATCTGTAAATATCCATAATTTATCTAATCCTTTTTTAGGTAAAAACACTCCTGATATTTTTAAAGAATTTTCATTAAAACAAGCACAATAGTTCTAATTTATGGTATAACATAACTATGAAAGAAGATGAAAAAAAACTTACCGAAAGTTTAGAAAAATACTTACTTGCAATTTATGATATCTCAAAATACAATTCAAATATCATAGTCAAAGATGTCGCAAAATATTTAGGGATTGGTGGTGCTTCAACAGCAGCAGCAATAAGAACTTTGGCAAAAAAAGGACTTATAAACTATGTTCCTTATGGCAATATTTCTTTAACGAAAGTTGGTTTTAATACAGTTCAATTAAAAATTTATCGTCATAATACGATTTCGAATTTTTTAAATCAAGTTTTAGAAATAGAAAAAACTTCTGCTGATAAAAATGCAAGTGCGATTGAATATTCAATGACAGAAGATGTTTTGATAAAATTTGTCCATTTTCTTGATTTTATGAAACAATGTTCTTGCAAAGAGCCTAAGTGGTTAAACAGTTGCAAACATAGCCTTGTAGATGGACGAATTTCAGAGAAATGTATGAACTGCGTTTCCGGTTGTGGCGGATGTAAAGGTTGCTGTCAAAAATAGTTAAACCATCTGACTTAAGTAATGAAACCATGTGACTCTTTACACAAATACTGCTGTATTTTAAGAGTCATTGATATATTTAGTGATTACAATAAAAAATAGGGTATTATGCACTATTTTCTATTTACTTAATCCCAATGGTCTTAAAATACCTATCATACCATCTGCTGCAATATCGTTGATGATTTTGCTTTCATTATTAAAATAGTAGAAATTCATCATTGTTGCTTTAATTTTAGTTCCTGTTGCTGCAAGTCCTAAGAATTCTCCGTCGTGAGTTGCTGTTAATGTCCAACGAACTGCAACTTTATCAACATCAGCAACCATTTCTTCTAATTTCCATTGGACATCTGAAAATCCTTCTCTCATCCAATGTACAATAGATAAATATCCTTTGCCACCATATAATGGTTCAGGAGATGCAGGAGTAAAAAATGGAGCTTTTTCCCATACAAGTTCTTCAATTAATTTTGCATCAGCAGTATTAATTGCTGTTTCAAATTTTTTCATTGTTTCTTTGTTCTTTTCGAGTAAATCCATAAATTCTCCTATTATCTATTAAAACGGTTAAACTTGTCTTTTGTTTGTATGTAAATTATAATTTTAGAGACTTAGACAAAATTCCCATAAGGTTCTTTGCGTTTTTATGACTGTTGAAAGCTGCATTGACCACTTCATCATTAGACATGTGTTTTACAACTTTTGATAAGCATTTATCCGTATTATTTATTGAATCTAAGAAGCTGGCGTTATTAATAACTCTATCTAAGAATTCCGGAGTTCTGCTTCCTATAGGAGTTCTTTTTAATGAATCCATTTGTAATGGTAATACTGTTTCTGTATATTGCTTTTTATAATCAAACAAATCTTTTTCTAGTCCGTTCATTTTTGATTTAAGTTCAATATTTTCGTTCTGTAAAGCTTTATTTTCATCCGATCCAGTTTTCATTCCAGTATAATATCCACTACATATTGCACCTGCAACAAATAGTCCACCAACTATTGATCTAACATTCATTTATTATCTCCTTATATTTTAATTACACAGTTACTATAAATCCTTAAATAAATATTTTTGCTATAAACTTACTTTATATTTTACAAAAATAAATGTTTACGCCATTATAGCTTTATGGAAATGTTTTTTCCCTTTTCTAATTTTTAAACCGGAAATTAGTTCTTCTTTTGTGAATGTTTTGTTTAATTCTGAAACAGTTTCATCATTAACGCTTATGCCGCCTTGTTGGATAAGACGTTTAGCTTCACCGTTGCTTGCAGTCATACCGCATTTAACAAGTAAGTTAATAATACCAATTGTTCCATCTTGCAAATCAGTTTCAGTTAATTCAGTTGTCGGCATATTATCACTGTCACCGTTTCCGCTAAATAAAGCATATGCTGCAGCTTTTGCTTTATCTGCTTCTTCATTGCCATGAACAAGAGCTGTTAATTCATAGGCTAAGATTTCTTTCTTTTCATTTATACGGTTGTCTTCCCATTTTTCCATCTCAAAGATTTCTTCGATTGGAATAAATGTAAGCATTTTAATACATTTCATAACATCGGCATCATCAACATTTCTCCAGTATTGATAGAATTCGAATGGAGAAGTTTTGTTAGGATCAAGCCATACAGCACCTTTTGCTGTTTTACCCATTTTTTTGCCTTCGCTGTTCATTAATAATGTAATTGTCATAGCATAGGCATCATCACCGGTTTTCTTTCTGATTAGTTCCGTACCAGCAAGCATATTACTCCATTGATCATCGCCGCCAAATTGCATATTACAATTATAATACTTGTGTAAATGATAAAAATCATAAGCTTGCATAATCATATAATTGAATTCTAAAAAGCTTAAACCTTTTTCCATTCTTTGTTTATAGCATTCAGCTCTAAGCATATTGTTTACTGAAAAGCAAGCACCAACTTCCCTTAAAAGTTCAATATAATTAAGTCCCAAAAGCCAATCGGCATTATTAACCATAATTGCAGCATTGTCGCCAAATGTGATAAATTTTTCCATTTGTTTTTTGAAGCAGTCGCAATTGTGTTGGATAATTTCAGGAGTCATCATAGAACGCATATCTGTGCGTCCTGAAGGGTCGCCGATGTATCCTGTGCCGCCACCAACAAGAACAACAGGTTTGTTCCCGGCTAACTGTAGGCGTTTCATGAGACATAACGCCATAAAATGACCTACATGAAGCGAATCTGCAGTAGGGTCAAAACCAATATAAAATCTTGCACCACCGTTGTTTACTAATTCTTTAATTTCTTCGTTATCTGTAACTTGTGCAATAAGTCCTCTAGCTTGAAGCTCTTCAAATATGTTCATTTTATCTCCTTTAAGTCGTTATTATGGCTTCATTTTATCATAAAAAGAAAAGATGTGTAAAAGCGGAGTTGTTAGAAAGTTTTATTTTTTTAATATAGTTTTACCATTAGAAATTAGTTCTACTAATTTTCCGCTCAAATTCTTGATGCTTTCATTAAGGTAATTAGATTTTGGACTGGTCTTCGATAGATATTCTTCTGTTTGATGAATGTATGAATCTTTTATGAATTTTTTTATAGTTCGGGTATATTCTTGAGTGGGCGTTTTGCAGGTTTCAATATATCCATCCTGTGTATATTCAATATTCATAAATCCGTTTTTAGTGCCGGATTTATCAAACCAATCGGTATGAATATGTCTTTCAAGCTTATCATATATGCTGCGGCTGGTTAATTGATTGTTATTATTAAAAGTTTCAACAATCTTATTATCACCATCATAGCTTATTTTTGTTGCGCAAAATTTTATTTGTTGATTTGTAAAATTTGGTTTAAATAAAACTTTCATAATTTAATTATACTTGATAAAATTTTTAATGCTCAAGAGGGATTTCAGCTGTCATACAGTGAATTCCACCATGACGGTTTGCCAAAATGTCCATTATCGTATTTCCTTTTTTTAAACCAAAACTTGGTAGTGTTATAGTTAAAATATCAGAATCAGGTTCATCTACATCTTTCTTACCTCCGGAAACAAAGTGGATTTGTTCGATATCTTTTACTTTTTTTCTTAAATCTTCTTCAAATAATTGTTCCAAATATTCAAGTTCCGGATAAGAATTTTTTGTCGAATTGGTTATGTACGAAAGTTTATTGTTTTTATTTTTGAATGCTATTGCATTTATAAAATTTATATCATTTAAGTAATTGGCGCTAATATTTATTGGTATAAAACCATAAGATTTTAAAGCTTCCGAGTGATTTTCGTGTATTCTTTTTTCAGAGTAGTCTCTTAATTTTTTTATTAATTCTTTACTTTCTGGAAATTTTTGTTCCAATTTTTTTATATTTTTTAAGTTCTCGCTATAATTATTTACAAGTACATAAGGATAACCGATTGGGCGAATAACCTCATCAAGATCAGTAAAGAATTCATTTATTACAAATATGTTTTTCGGGTTTATTTCAAATAATGTAGAAAAAAGTTCTTTTGTCGGTTTGTCTCCGAATTCGTTAAAAGCTTTTTTATCGTAGATTTCTGCAGCATTTAACAATAACCATTTTTCTCCATTATTATTGTAACCTATATAATAATTTCCACCACGAGGTATATATTTTTCTGCAAGAATTTTATATTGACCAATAGGTTTAAAATCTGTTTCATTTAAAATTGTTTCGCAGGTATTTTCTAAAATTGTGTTCGAATTATTCTTTTTTATGAATGCTTTTCTGTCTTGTCCCCATATAGAAAGCTTTTGGTCTGGTAAAATGTTTTCTAGTAAATTTGTTTTTACTCCAGTGTTATTTTGATTAATAAATAAATCCAATCCTTCTTTCTGTGCAATTTGTTTCATTTCATGAAAAATTCTTTTTTCGCAAGGTTGTATAAGTCCTTGCATATAAAAACCTTTTAATTTAATAGCATCATAGCCTTTAAAGTTAGGATTTGATTGTTGTATATTATTTATGTTCATGTTCATGTTGTTTCCTTTGATTATTAGAAAACAAAGAAATATTTTTTTTGCTTGAAATATAATTCTAATTTTGCTATACAATAATTTTATAAATACGCGTTATTTTTGTATTATAGGGAGAGAAGTAATGAAAAAAGTATTTGTATTGATGTTATTGACTTTGATTACAAACTCAAATATAGTATTTGCCGCTTGGAGTAGCGAGAAAGGAAATAGTAAACCTATGGAAAAAATAGTACAAACAGCAGGAAGAGATCAGCTTGGTGAATTTGCTCCTGAATTTGCTCATTATAATGATGATATTTTGTTTGGCGAAAATTGGAATAACCAAAATATAGATATAAAAACTCGTAGTATTGTTACTGTTGTTGCTTTGATTTCTCAAGGAATTACTGATACATCATTAAAATATCATCTTCAAAATGCAAAAAATCATGGTGTAACAAAAGAAGAGGCTGCTGCAATTATTACTAATACCGCATTTTATGCTGGCTGGCCTAAGGCTTGGGCTGCGTTTAATCTTGCAAAAGAAGTTTGGAATGGTGAAGAAATAAATGTTTCTAACGAAAAAGATAAATATGCTTCTACAATAATGTTTCCAATAGGGATACCTAATGATGCTTATGCACAGTATTTTATCGGGCAAAGTTATATCGCACCTATTTCAACAACTCAGGTTAAAATGTATAATGTGACATTTGAACCAAGATGCCGTAATAATTGGCATATTCATAAAGCAAAAGAAGGCGGAGGGCAAATGCTGATTGCTATAGGCGGACGCGGTTATTATCAGGAATGGGGAAAAGCTCCTATTGTAATGAACCCTGGAGATGTTGTAAATATTCCTGCAAATGTTAAGCATTGGCATGGTGCGGCTCCTGATAGTTGGTTCTCTCATATTGCGGTTGAAATTGATGGTGTAGAAACTGAAAATGTATGGCAAGAAGCAGTTTCTGATGAAGAATATAACAAGTTGAAATAGTGTTGTTATATTTTGAACGTGTTATTTATATTATTTAAGCAGGCATAGAAGCTCCGTTTATAACGGAGCTTCTATGCTTAATATTCTTTAATATTTTTCTGTTTTGTATCAAAATTTTTTGTTCAGTATTTTTTCAATATCTGAAGGTAGATTAAAATGAAAATAAGACATGTTATCCCAGGAATATTAATTGGAGCAAGTTCACTTTTTACGACTTGTACTCATGCTCCATCAAATGCTAATAATTTAGCGAATAAATTATCAAATGATTCGAAATTAAATACAATACTTGTTGATACCTTCAGTAGGAAGATGTCTGATAAGGTTAAAGTTATTGAATTTAATAAGTTGTTGAAGAAATATCAACAACCTGTTGATAATTATATAATTGTTGATAAAAAAGCTTGTACAGCAACAGTATATAGTCCTGACGGCGATGTTCTTCAAGTAAGTGAAGTTGCTTTAGGACGTAATATTGGAGATAAGCGTAGTGGCGGTTATAGAGTTAAAGGTGCCGAATTAAGAGCATATACAACTCCTGGAGAATTTAGTATTGTCAGGGAAGGTCTTAAGAGTAAAGCATCAAAGGATTATAAGTTATATGGTTCTCGTGTCCTTCTGTTGGCAGGCGACCATACCCAAAAAGCTTATCAAAAATCTCAGATTCTGGCTTTACACAGAGTTCCTTCCTCTCCTATGGGCAAACTTAGAGAAAATGTATTTAATAATGGAACATTAAAGGATAATCGTGTATCTTTTGGATGTGTGAATTTTCTTGTGGATTCATATGATAAAATGAGAAGTTTTATTAAAGGTAAAAATACAAAGGTATATATTCTTCCTGAAGAAAAAGGAAATTCATTACATTTAGAGAAACAAAAAGATGGAACCTATAAGTTCTTTCAAACAAAATACAGATATGAATCTCAAGAACCTAAATCAAAACCTGTTGTTCCAAAACAAACTAAAGTTCAAGAAGCTCCTGTAGATACTATTACTCCTGATACTACAAAAACTATTGAACCATTTAAAGATGAAAAAATAACTGATATAATATTGAGTGATTTGGATGACGATATTATCATTATTCCAGATTCAATATAATTAAATAAATGCGTAATTAAATATGAAAGTTTTAAGTAATATAAATATTCCATATTTATCTAATTATTCCTTCAAAAATAAAATTGAAGGAATTGCTGCTTTGAATACTTCAAATGAATCCGAGAATAATTATTCAACTCCAATTTCATTCCAGGGTGGTTATAATCTCAAAGTTAAAAGTTTGAATATTGATTTAGAAAAAAATAAATTACTTAAATCTATTTCAACTCTTTTAGCGCAAGATGTACCAGCTTTAGATGTAGAGGATATGGTTATAACTTTATTCAGAAGGGCTTTATCTACAACTATCAGAAAATATCAGTTGCAGTCCGAAATATATCAAAAAGCAGAAACTATTGCTAATGATCGTTTTTTAAATAAGCAGCAAAAACTTAATTTGTTGAATTCTTTGCAAAAAGAATTATCTGCTATAAAAAATATGAAACCTTTTTCTCCCAAAAAGTCGTCTGCTTCTAAGGATGAATCTATTGATTATCCATTATTGAGCAAATTTAAATCTGCAATATTAGAAGATAATTTTGATCTGGCTAAAATATATAGAATTCATTATTCAGAATTAAATAATATTTCTAGTGTTGAAGAGTTGAAAACTCTTTTTCCGCATATAAAATTTCCTGAAAAAGCAGAGAAAGTTATTTGTAGGAAAATTGAAAAATCATTAACCAGAGATTTTTATCAAGGTTTAGATGATTTGGCTGAAAAAAAATCTCCTGAGATATTGTTTGAATATTCCGATTCAAAAGTTCGTCAGATATTTAAATTTCTTGCAGATAAATATAAATTAAATCCTGAAAGCTTATACCAAAGACTTGCTGATACAATGCATACAACTATTTTAGACCGATATAAATCTATTATACTTGATGGAGGATATTCTTCTGTTTCAGAATTCAAGAAAAATCCTTTCCAAGATATTACTAATAAAGATATTGATTTATTATGCTTAGATTATGACGATTTTGTATTATCTGTTATTCGCAGACAATATCTTGGCGGTGAAAAATTAAATGAAATTGTTTATAAAAATGAATATGTTTCAATTCCTGTTGCAAGTTTGAAAGAATCGGAATATAAGTTTGAAAAATTATCTGAAAAAGTGAAGAAAATAATATCTTCTGGTTTATCAATTCGTAAGGCTCAAAGAGATTATGATAATTTTTCAATAGCCAAATTAAAATCTTGTTTGGATAATTATTCTAATAATCCTGAAGTTGGTGGAGATGAAATCTTATTAGAAAAAATGATAGAATTTGGAAGTTGTGATTTTTCAAAGGAAGATATCGGCCCCCTAATTAGATTTTTGAGAGAATTAGATTTTATACGTGATGGGGAGAAAACGTGTAAAGAAGTTGTGAAAACTATAAAAAAAGAAAATATTAGACCTCATGGAACTTTCCAACGTACGGAAATTGAACGGAAAGAAGCACTTGCTAAATTGAAAGTTCAACAGCAACAAGCCTTTCAGCTGAATGAACTTCGCCGAAACTTTGATAATGTAATTAATTTACTTTATTTAAACGGTTTAAATGATTTAGCTTTATCTTGTGCTAAATATAGACCAAAATATTTGCAAACTAAGGATGTTTTTGAAGCTAATTCTGTAATTTCAATGATAAATGCTCATGTTGATAGTTTGAATAATTCTATAGATAAGTCTAATTTGCAAACTGTATTTATGCGTTGGGATACTTTTAATTTGTATAAAAAACAGCCGGATAATCCTATATATAAAAATGCTGTAATGGCTGCATCAAGAATTGATGGTTCAATTGATGTCGATA
>JAAVBM010000049.1 GCA_014803505.1 bacterium
ATCAGGACTTCTTTCCCATTCATGTAAAATTTCTCGTTATCATCGTAATCCGCACGATACATATATCTGCGTACATCTTTATGCCATGCTTCTCTCACATAAAGGATATCCCCTGTCCGACATGGCGGCTTTATATAAAAGCTGTAAAATGGTTCTTCATAAAAATGCACCGTTTCACCGTACAAGGTATCTCCATACACCTTTACATGCTGCGCTTTTGGTAGTTCATCGGTGAATGTATTGACTGGAAATTTTATAATCCGCCTTGTAGCCTTTTTTCTGCCGTCCAGTATATCCCGTACCCTGTCCGTGTTAAAAAGCATTGGTAATTCCCTTTCCATCTGTGTTCTCCTTTCCTCTAATCCCGCAGGCAGTCCGGCAGCGGAAGATTTTCTTCAATGGATACAAACCCGTCCGCCTGCTGTCGGAAGCCCTCTTCACATGACTGCTGCCGTACCGCTTTTTCTGGATCATGTTCCCATGAGGCATATTTTCCAAAAACGTCTTTAAAATTTTCCCCGGGAAAATGCCTTTCAAATGCCGCCTGAGCCGCTGCTTCCACGTATCGCCGGATCCTGTCATTCCGGTGCACTGCTTCCGGCCCTCCGTCATACGGGTGATGTGGTATGCAGAGGTATACCTTAAGCCCGTACTTTTCAGACAGTTTCCTGTTAGCTGTCCCGCCGATGGCGTGGTGCTCCTGTAATACACTTTTGCGGCTGTAGTCCCCGTGCAGTTTCATGCACAGGTAACAGGTTCCGTCTTTTCTGTCATGCATTATGCTTTTTCTTCCCATATTTTCCTTTCCTGCTGCCGGAATCACGCAAAACGGAGCTGCCCTGTCTGCTCCTCCGTCACGCGCAGGTTGGGCGTCCTCTCAGCCACGCACAGCTCTGGCAGGTTCGCCCTTACCAGTGCCGCCGGTATTGGTGGGCATACCGCATTGCCGCAGCGTCTTACCTGCTCGCTCCTCGGGTACGCCTTACCGCTTAAGTCATGGTCGATTATGTAGTCAGGCGGGAATCCCTGGCACCCATACAGCTCCCGCGGCTCCAGCATGCGCAGACCGATATCCGCTATCATGTAATCCTCGCCTTTTATTGTCACCAAGCCAAACCTGTCGTCCGTCGTGACTGTATGCAAGGGCTCCTTTATATCCTGCCCTACCGCGCCGTTGTAGTATTTAAGCAAAAATGCCCTTACCTCTCCAAAGTGTCCGGGGGAGCATGTGACCGTGTGCAATGGCTCCCTCAGGTCCTGCCCAGTACCGCTTTTATAAAACTTGCTTAAAAACGATGCCACCAGTCCATATCGATTGGAGCCGTCCACAGTCATGACTGGTGATTCTATTCTCTGGCCTCGCACTTCGTCCTTTGTTGTTTCTGAGTGGTACTGGATTAAAGCCGGTGCTACCACAAAGTTCCTGTTCCCCGTAGTTATTGTCGGGAGTGGGCTTTCTACACTTGCACCTACATTGTTTTCGTTATTGCACATGATGCAAGGGGAAAGCACTGGTTCTACCACTCCAAAGCCATGTTTACCCGTGATGGTTGGCATCGGTTTCCGAATATCTTGTGGTTTTCGGTCTCCTCCATGATTGCACTGGATAATAAATGGTTCCGGATTATCAAGCACAAACTTTTTCAACCCGCGGGCAGTCCGCTCCATTGTCTTCGGCGCAAGCGGTCTTACGGCACGGATTCCGTATTTTTTTTTAATTTCCTCCGCCGTGTCAAATATGCTCGGACACGGGAGGGAGAAGTCTATCTGCGTGTACGCGCCCACGTATGGCTGCTTTATGCCTGCTGCCACTTCCGCGCTTCCTGCCGGCGCATGGGTCGGCTCCGGAAACCGGACAGCCTTTCCATCACACCGCGCAACAAGGAAAAACCTTTTGCGCATGGTGGGTGTGCCGTAATCTGCGGCGTTGAGCACGCGGTACTCTACTTTGTAGCCCAGTTCTTCAAGCTGGAAGATAAACCTTTGGAATGTAAAGCCCTGTTTTGCCTTGATTGGACGGTGTCCCCTGTTTAATGGCCCCCATGTCATAAATTCCTCAACATTTTCCAACATGATGACCCTCGGGCGTACCAACGCCGCCCACCGGAGCGCTACCCATGCAAGGCCTCTTATTTTCTTGTCCTTGGGCTTTCCGCCTTTTGCCTTGGAAAAGTGCTTGCAGTCCGGAGAAAACCACGCCAGCGCCACAGGCCTCCCGCCGCACGCCTTTACAGGGTCAACGTCCCACACGCTCTCGCAGTAATGCTTTGTTGACGGGTGGTTTGCCTTGTGCATTTTTACCGCCTCTGGATCGTGGTTGATGGCAATGTCCACGCTTTTTCCCGTCGCCAGTTCTATGCCGGTACTTGCGCCTCCGCCGCCGGCAAAATTGTCAATTATCAGTTCTCCGTTTATCATAAACACATCTCCTCAAAATCCAGCCTGATCTGCACGGCCGGTTCAAAATTCATCCACAGCACTTCCCTTTTCTTGGAGCACACCTGCGAATAAGAGACGGTTTCCTCCCTGTGCCATCCGTGCAGCATGTCTCTGTACAGAGGACTGTCATACCCGCTTATAAGCAGCGGTCCTTTGTGCACAAGAGCTTTTTCAAGTAGCTGTTCATGGCTCTCCGCGCTGAGCATTTCATGCATGTACTGTTTCCCGTGCCGTGTGTCTTTTATGTATGGCGGGTCCAGATACACCAAAACATTTTCAAAGTTAAACCGTTCCATTACTTCCAGTGCCGGCCGGTTTTCTATCTGCACTCCCCGAAGCCTCTCGGCTGTCTGCATGATTTTCTCAGGCAGGTTCACCCAGTCTGTTGCTGCATAGGCTTTTTCCCTTCCCTGCACATCGTTTTTCCAGCCGACTTTTTGTCCATTTGTCCGGAAGCCATATCCCATGTTAAGCCGGATGTAAAAATTAACTGCCTGCTGCAAGCTGTTTTCCGGTATCACGGAATATGCTGCGTCATATACAGCCCTCGCATATGGCGTGTAATATATTTCATGTGCCAGTTTTTCAGGGTCGTTTTTTATCCACTCAAACAGGTTTACCACGTTCCCGTCTAAGTCGTTGACCGTCTCGATGTCGGAGCGCTGCTTATTAAACAAAATAGCACCGCTCCCAAAAAACGGCTCGACATAGCTGTGGTGTTCCGGGAAGAACCCTATTATCCATTTCGCAATGCTCCATTTGCTTCCCGGGTATTTCATTACTGCTTTCATTTTTCATCTCCTCGCCGCAGGATTCAGCCGGAACCGTATCTCGTCCCATTCTGCCAGTGCTTTCCGCTTGCTGTTTTCATTTTCTGCTGTCTGTGCCTCTGTCAGCGTGTAACCGTGTATTTCCGTCCCGCTCTGTGCCGCCTCCCTGACTGCTGCCTGCCCCTCGGCAAGCATGCGGCTTATCTGGCATACCGTGTAATCACCGTATGTCTTCCTGTTTTTTACCATTGTGTATTTCTGTGTCATTCCCTTTATTCCTTTCCGATCCGCTGCCGCTTCGCATTTAGTCTTTATCGCATTTCACGCCCTCAGAAGTCTGTTTTTCCAGTTCCCATGAGAGCCAGTTCCGCCACTCGTGTTCCGCTTTGAGCCTAACACTGACAGGACAGCCCGCCGCATTTAGTAAAACCGCCGTTTCCTTCCAGTTTTCCCGGTCCGCCACAGGCTTCTCTTTCTTTGTCATAAAATCCCTTTTCTCCCACTCCGGCAGATACTCTGACAGTGCCGCGGCTATGTAGGGGCTGTCCGTGTACACCGTCAGAATGCATCTGCTCCGAACATGGCCAAGCGCTTCGCGCAGTGCGGACAGCAGGGAACCGTGTGCAGTGGTCTCACCGATGTACATGATCTCTGCCATCGGGTTCTTTGCCGATGGCGGGCGGTCAGGGCACTCCAGCACATAGCCGCAGCTTCCTTTTCTCCGCCCGGGTCCCTTAACGGAAGTGGCAATGTACAGGTTCACACGCTTTAACGGTTCTTCCTTCTGTTCTGCAGGAACGGGTGATTCCGTTTTATCCGCCATGGCCGCCTCCTTTCCACACGCCTACCGTGCCAGCAGTTTCTGCTCCAAGTCATGATAGTTATAGTCCCTCTGGGGAAAGGCATTGAAACTGTTTGTGCTGCCTCTCTGCGGCTGTGCATCCTTCCTTTTCTCCCAGGTCCTCACCGCTGCCTTCCAGTCCCGCATTTCATTCTTCCCTATCATCCAGTCCTTGCTCTCGTAGAAAGCAACAAAGGCTTCCGCGTCTATTCCGTTTTTACGTTCCGCGCAGTATGCCGCCACTTCTTTGACAGAGGGTGGTGCGGAACGCACACTCTTTTTGTTTTTATTTTCTTTACTTTCCTTTACTTTACTTTGTCCGTTTCTGTATACATTTTCTGCATTTCTGCATACATTTTCTGATACAATGTTTACATTTTTTGGAATTTTGTGTGCACTTAATAAGAGGTACTCTTTCTTTACCTCAACACATGTGCGCCTTTTAACAGCCGCAAGATAGGTTTCCTGTATCACGGCGGAAGTGAGGACGCCGTGCTTTTCATAGACTTTTTTGTCAAATATGCCTCTCCTGAGTGCTGCCTCTACCACTTCCGAAACGACACTGCAACCCTCATCATCTACGGGAATCCCGCAGTCCTTACGTGAGAACAGCAATGTAACTTCGTCATTCCATTCGCAGTAATAGCCATACACGCCGTATATCTTCTGGTACAGCTTTACAAGCACTGCGATTCCCTTGAGCCCGAACTCGGCTTCAAGCAACTCTGTATCAGGGCCGAAATGGCACGGGACAGGAAAGTAATCCAACCCAGTGACTGCCAATATGCCGCCCTCCTTATCTGACCATTCCTGCAGGCATGAGAGCCATCTGCCCGTCTGCCTGCTCCTTTATGCAGCGTGCCGCCGTCTTTTCCCAGCCGGCCACGCCTGACTCTTCTTTTACTGCCGCCTCGCGGCAGTCATCACATATGCCGCCCCGCAGTTCACCTGCGTCATAATTAAAACCGCACCTGCTGCAGACGGCATAATCACGCTGTACCATCGTCATTACTGCCTGCCCTTTTCCTTTCCCTTTCTTCCCATTCCGGCGTCCCTATTATCAGTCCCGCCTCTTCCAGCCATGTGTATCCCATGCCTGCCCCCTTTCCCGTATCCGCTTTTCAAGCGCTCTAATATGCTTTTACTACTTCACCATTTACCAGCTTGGCAAAGTGACGGGCTTCTTCTTCGTTATCTTCAAAACAATGGCAAACCCTTATTCCGTTTTTAAAAAAATATACATACCATTTCATATATGGCCTCCTTTCACTCATCCTCTTTCCCGAGCGCCCTGTATACCGTGGCAACACTGCACTGCATGTCGTCCGCTATCCACTCCACGGTTCTGCCTGCTTTTCGCAGCGCACGGATTTTCCCCGCGTCAATTTTCCGCTTTTTTTTCGGCAGTTCTTCCCTTTCCTGCCGTGTCTCCGGCTCCTGTGACTCCGGCTTTGGTGTGCGTTCCGGAATTTCCTGTTTTATCCCGGCCGCAGACACAAGCGCAGAAAGGGAAAGCAGCACGCATGACACTTCAATGGCGTCAAGCCGCACACTGTTTTCCTGATTTCTTCCACTTTTCGTGCCTCCTTCTTGTTTTTTTCTTTATAGAGTTCCCTCTATATCTGCCATCAGCATTTCAAAGTACAGTATGTTGCCATATGTACCGCATCCATCACAATAGACCGCTCCCCTTGGTTTATTCCCGCAGCTATCGCAGATACTTTCTTCATACCTTAACTGTTCTGCTAATTCTTCATAATCCTTTTTCTGCTGGTCCGTCACTTTTTACGTCTCCTTCTTGTTTTGTTTCCATGCCCTCCGCGCGGCACGCAGGATAGGGAGTACCTGCGCCCGCTTACTATAAATAGAAGGGGGTATGCGGCGCCTGTGCGCCGCGCGGAAGGCATGGCGGCAGATACGCCGCCCGTCTCCTGCCGGTGGAAGCTATGCAATCACCATGACATTTTCAACGCCTTTAAGACTCTCTTCCAGAAATATCCTGATATTTTCCTTTGCCTCATGCTTCCATGCGCCGCCGTCGGCTTCAAACAGCGCGCATGCCACGCCGCAGCGTTCATCGTCTTTTACTCGGAAGATAAAACTGCTCACAGGCTGGGGAACCTCCGTAAATGTCCTGTACGGTGCCAGCATGCACGGGCTTGGCACTTCCACTTCGCTCATGGACGTGACGCCCCTCTTGATTGCCGCTTTCTGGGACACGCCGTCATCGCCATATTTTTCAACGGTACCGGCTTTTACGTTTCCGGCAAAGGCAAGAATGACCTTTTTATCCTCCCCGTCCACGAACTTTGACTGCATGCCGATGATAAACTGCTCATTCTCAGTAAACCGCCCGAACGGGAAATCCGGTATTTCCGCCCTGACTTCTGCCAGCGTTTCCCGCTTGCGGTCTTCGTCCAGGCAGGACAGCAGCCTTACCTCCGTGGGCGACACCACCTGCACAATATACCGGCAGTCCTTAAAATCCCCGGAGCCTTTTATAAAATCCACAAGGCCGGACAGTGTGCCCATCTGCAGTGCTTCTGCCCTGATGTCCTCGTCAATGCGTCTCATTTGTTTGTCACAGTAACTGCTGCCATTAACTTCCCTGATATGGGGTTCTGCCAGTTCCAGAATCCGGTTGATTGCTTCTTTTAACATGTTTTTTTCTTCTCCTCTCTTACTCATTCATGGCTTTCCGCATGTCCAGAACCTTTCCTGTGCTACTTTCTGCCGTCTGCACACCCGCTTCCGGCTCCACGGGCTTTTCCGCAGCCTTTTCCGCTTCCGGTTCCATTGCCATACCGCAGTCGTCAAGCGTAAGCTGCCCTTTAATCTGTCCCCTTGCATGCTCAATAAGCGATATGGTGCCGCTCTTAAAGTCCCTGCTGATAAATAACTGCGTGTCAATCCCTGTCTCGGGAGCCAGTTTCACCGCAGTATTCACGCTTACCGCCACGTCCTCGCGGTCGTCCTCATTCGGCGCAAAAATAATGCGGATGGATATTTCCCGCTTTTTCTTTGCTTCCGTGTTAATGTCCAGGATGTTGTCGGACACCTTTGCCAGCGCCCTGTCTATGTACTCCTGCACCCCGCCGCTGCACATGTTCGCCAGCGTCATTCTCTCCTTTGCCATCTTCTCACCCCCCTTTCATTTCCAACTATCTCAAAAAATTTACAAGTTGGGATTTCGTCCGGTTATTGCCGCCTTTACCGACTATGGCTTGTCCTTTTCCGGAAGCCTCCGTTCTCCCACACCGCCCACACGCCGCACAGGATTCCGGCAACGATTAGAATCAGCGCAGCTGCTATCCCGCACTTATTTACCGGTTCCAGCTCCGCCGTGCCGGCGAAGCCCGCCGAGCCGACAAGAATCAACAGAAAACTGGCATAGGTTAATATTTTATGTAGCTGCATTACCTCAGGCACCCCCTGTTCTGCAGATTTTCAAACACTTCCGTCTTTATCAGAAACTTACCCCTGCGTGATGTGCGTATGCACAGTTTCCCTGCGTGTTTGCTGTGGCACGCCCTCAGCAGGTATTCCCTCGGATAGCCCATTTCCTGTAACTCGGAAATAGTCATTATTGGTTTTGGATATTCCATATGCCCCTTCCTTTCTTACTTTTTTGTTTTAAACTGCCATACCCTCTGCGCGACACGCAGGCTAGGGGAACCTGCGTGCCTTGGGTAAATAGGAATGTACTGCGGCACCTGTGTGCCGCGCAGAAGGTATGACAGAATCGCTTTTGTAATACATCTTCATGCGGCTATTGCTTTTGTAATCCCTTTCCCTTATAATGTCTCTACAGGCTGTTGCAGCAGCCAAGTGCATAAGAAAGGAGGGGATTTCACTATGCGCTTTGAAGGAGCCTTAATAAAAGAACAGGGTGTGACATTTGCCATTGCCGTTGTAAAACCTCATGTGCTTACAAGTTCTCAGCGCGAATCCGTGAGAAACAGTTTTATCCCTGTTTTTGGTAACATTCCGATAATTCTTGCTTCACAGGATTCCTCCGGGGATTTTAAGTACCATGGAAGAACCGACATCGTAAAATTTTTAGCTAATCTTCACCCTGCCCAGATTCCTTGGAAAACATATACGGTAAACTGAATTTTCCAGTTACCATAATATTTCCTGTTAATTTCCCCAGATGTACTCTGCAAACCTGTTTTTTACGGATAACACCTGGGGAAATTTCCACATCGTCCCAGAATTCTCCTTTTTCCTGACAGCCCAAATAAGCACACCTCTTCTCCATATTCACCTCATCACCTCCTCCTATATTGCTGTATGTTTAGTTTTCTAAACTTTTAAGCAAAAAAAATATTGCGGAATATCAGTTTTTTCAATATTTAACACATCACAGGCAGCAAACATTTCATCCTGCGAAAATTCTATCCTATTATTTAACCTTTGGCTTAATGACGTGCGTCCTATTTTCATTTTCTTTGCAAAATCTTCCTGTGTGCCGCACTTTTCCTTTATTCTTCCTTTTAGTTTGCTGTAATCATAAACCACAATAATTCACCTCTTTTCTGTTTAGCTATCTAAACCCACTTTATATCAATGGCCTAAATTTGTCAACATATATTTTTTCGTTTTCTGAACTTTTTTTGTTTAAAAGCATTTTTTTGTTGCGTTTTCTAAACATTAGTGATATCCTTTTTTCAAGAGAGGTATCAAAAAAATGAAAACTACCGCAGCGCGAATAAAAGAGGGGATGGAAATACGCTCATTGAAACAAGCTGATTTAGTTGAGATGACCGGCATTAGCAAAGGAGCCTTAAGTTCCTATATTTCTGGGCGTTATGTACCCAAACAAAATAATATTTATTTAATTTCAAAAGCACTAAATGTTAGCGAGGCATGGCTTCTCGGTCTTGATGTACCCATGGAACGCCTCAATAATGTCACTATTTCCTCAAAAACTGGAGTTCCTATTAACGTCCTCGGGCGCGTAGCAGCCGGAATCCCCATTGAGGCAGTGGAAGAGGTGATTGACACTGAGGAAATCACACAGGAAATGGCTTCCACCGGTACATACTTTGGTCTACAAATAAAAGGAAACTCCATGGAACCCCGCATGTGCGAGGGTGACGTTGTAATTGTCCGACAGCAGGAAGATGCCGAGTCTGGTGACATTGTGATCGCCATGGTAAATGGTGACGACGCCACCTGCAAAAGATTAAGGAAATATCGAGACGGTATAGAGCTGATATCCAACAATCCAGTCTATCCACCGATGTTCTATAGCAACGAAGACATAATAAACAAGCCCGTCAAGATTATTGGTAAAGTGGTCGAATTACGGGGGAAATTTTAAGGGAGGAAGCTATGAATACAAATGAAAAACAAAAAGAATCTATAGAAATCAAAGGGGAAATATTTAACCAACAAGAGACAGCCCCTTGTACACCTTCTGATGATACCCAGCAGACGTCTTATGAGCTGTTAAGTGCAATTCATGATGATTTGTCTTCCATCAGGCAGAATGTATCTTTTTTATCAACAATTGTCATGATTGGATTCGGTTTATCCATTTTTGCCGTGTTTATCGTAATTGCATCGTTTATATTAAAATAAGCAATTTTTACTCAATTGTACGAAGAAATATATTAACTGAAAGTGGGTGTTTGATTTCTTTTTTTTCATGTTCGATGAAGATTCTGCTACTACCGTTCCGGTACAGGTCGATGAACAGGACGCAAGTCCAGAGGAACTTGAATTTTTTGATGGTGCTATCCGAAAAGTATGGCACATACAGGAAGAAGAGTGGTATTTTTCCATTGTTGATGTATGCCAAGTATTAACAGATAGCACAGATGGAAGAAAATATTGGAACAAATTGAAACAACGATTAAAAGAAGAAGGAAATGAAACGGTGACAAATTGTCACCAGTTAAAGCTTCAAGCTTCAGACGGCAAAATGAGGCTTACAGATGTTGCCAATACTGTGCAACTCCTACGCATTATCCAATCAATTCCTTCCAAAAAGGCAGAGCCATTTAAACTCTGGCTTGCACGCGTTGGCACTGAACGTTTGGAAGAAATGGCAGATCCCGAAAAAGCTCTCGACCGCGGCATGGAGTACTATCGACAGAAAGGCTACACTGACGAATGGATTAAGCAGCGTATACAATCAAAAACCATTCGGGATGAGCTTACTGATGAATGGAAACGCTCTGGCATATCTAATAGTAAAGATTATGCCATTCTCACCAACATGCTCACCCTCGCATGGTCCGGCAAAACCGTACAAGCCTACAAGCAGTATAAAGGACTGCATAAGGAAAATCTCCGTGACAATATGACAAACTTGGAACTTACCCTGAATCAGCTTGCAGAAGTATCTGCCACCGCCCTTTCCAAAGCCAAAAATCCAAATGGCATGGCTGACAGCAAAAATATCGTTATTGAAGGTGGTTCCATTGCCGGAAATGCTCGAAAGGAACTTGAACAAAAATTAGGACATAGCGTTATTTCACCACTTAACGCCTCTGACCCGCCATCATTGGAAGTAAAAGATACTAAAAAATAAAAACTGCCCCGGCGCCAACCGGAGCAGCAAAGCGGTACACCAAAAGATGATACACGCCCTAGACAAGCATATTGTATCATCTTTCCCGGTATGCCGCAAGCATTTACCGGGCATTTTTATGTCCAAAATTACACCATTGCGGTAATGTCACCGGAATGGTGCCCACAGGAGGATGATACAATGCCAAGAAAAAACCGCTACAAACCAAGGAAAGACGGGCGCTATTACACACAAGTAAACACGGGGGAGTATGACGATTCCGGAAGACCCGTCAGGATACCCATGTACGGCAGCACCAGCAGGGAGCTCGAAGAAAAAGTAGACGCCATGAAAGCGCAGATTAAAACAGGAAAATACATTGCCGGAAAGAAAACCACCTTTGAGGAGTATGCAGAGACCTTCGTGTCCCTCTACAAATCCACAAGGGAATACAACACGCAGCGCATGTACCGTTCCGTGCTTGACACATACCTCCTCCCGCAGTTCGGCACATGGCTGCTGCCGGACATCAAACGGACGGACATACAGGCGCTTATCAACGAAAACGCCGACCACCCGCGCACCTGTCAGCAGATTAAGATTGTCTTAAAGCAGATACTCTCCTCGGCCGTGGAGGATCATTACATACAGGATACCCCGTGGCACCGGATAGAAATGCCCAGGTATACCCCGCCCAAACGCCGGATACTTACCCCACTGGAAGAGCAGGCACTGAACCGCGCCGTCCTGCCTCCGCAGGAGCATTTGCTTGTCATGCTGCTCTTCGGTTGCGGGCTGCGTCTGGAAGAGCTTCTTGCCCTGCAGGTGCAGGATATAGACCTGCCGGCAGAGGAACTGGTTATCCACCATGTAATCATCTTCCAGAATAACCAGCCCGTCCTTAAAAACATACCAAAATCCCCCTCAGGATTTCGCCGGATACCCATTCCCGCCTTTTTAATCGAGGAGGTAAGGTTTTATACCCTGCACATCAAAAAAGAGCTTCCTGAGACTGACAACGCTTTTCTGTTTGCCAACAAGGGACAGCCCTACAGCAAATCATATTTTTACGTCGTATGGAAGCGGATCGTAAAAGCACTGAATGCCGCAGTTGCCACGGACAACGTGCCGGAACCTATATCCGGACTTACTTCCCGCGTGTTCCGGTATAACTACGCGACTATTTTATATTATTCGGGGATCACGCTGAAGAAAGCAGTCGAACTGATGGGGCATGCTGATGAAAAGATGATCCTGCGGGTGTATGCGCAGCTCGATGAAGAAAGGGAAGATACAAAAGTCAAACTGTCTGGCATACGCCCGGGCATGAAGCGCGCCTGCAGTTATGAAAAAATTTCTTAGGGAGCATATGCTCCCTATTTTTTTTGACTACTTTTTTGACTACTTCCGCCCCTATGACTACCCTCTGACTACTTCAAATTTCATGTTTTTCTGTTTATCTCAACCACTCGATTGTCTGCAGTGCAGACAGGTCAAACCCGCATAAATACTGATTTTTTGCATAAAAAAAGACCTTCACGGTCTTATGAAGCACGGGGGATTCGAACCCCCGACAACCTGATTAAAAGTCAGGTGCTCTACCGACTGAGCTAGTGCTCCTTATTTTTTTACATGATGAATGCCCAGAACCGGAATCGAACCAGTGACACGAGGATTTTCAGTCCTCTGCTCTACCAACTGAGCTATCTGGGCATTGAGTAGCGGGGATAGGATTTGAACCTATGACCTTCGGGTTATGAGCCCGACGAGCTTCCAGACTGCTCCACCCCGCGATATTAATATTATATTCACACCCCAAACGGTTATTCCAAAATCACTAACCTTTCAAGGTAATGGATGGAGGTGGATTCGAACCACCGAAGCAATTTGCAGCAGATTTACAGTCTGTCCCCTTTGGCCACTCGGGAATCCATCC
>JAAVBM010000050.1 GCA_014803505.1 bacterium
TGTCTCCGGCTTTAGGCACGAGCTTATCGCCCGGCAACTGCATCTCGTCACCGTAAGGCCATATCGTTATGATCTCGAATTCCTGAGTGCTGCTATTGAAGTTGACCTCAAAATAGTATGTGCCGTTTTCCTCATCGCCCAGTCCGGCAAGCTCGCTCCCTTCCTGAAAGGACACACGCTTGACAAGTCCACCGATTTCATACTCGTTGGGGTCGAAGTTCAGACCGCTGTCCTTGAAATAGTAGATGGTGAATTCATTCCCGTCTTCTCCGGTCTTGACCTCGCTGCGCACCTCGCTGACTACGCCCGTCCGCCGGGGATAGATATCCGCGAAGGCCTCCTGCTCATAGTGATCCACGCGGCCATACTTATCTGCATTGATTTCCACAAACTTGCGGCCTCCCGGTAACTGAAGCCGGGTAAAACCATATTTCTGCCGGTCAACATTCCGGCTGCTCCCCACAGGATAAAGCCGCGTGTAGAATTTCACATTGTCGGCCGTCCCGGGATCAATCGACAGCAGCCCCTTCTGATAGCCCATTGCGACTGCTTCCCCGTGCTCACATTTGCAGATATTGACAGTCTCCCCGTCGACCCATGCCTCCGCGCCGACTTTCTCCGCTATTTCCTTGAGAGCCTCGTCGCAGTATTTGCCAAAGTAGTCGATGACAATATTCTCGGTCCCGTTGACCGTCCCGACCTTCCAGTCCGTGATGTTTCCCAGACCCTTGTTCATGCAGCTCACGATCAGAGCTACGTGATCGTGTGGCGGGGCAGTCAATGTGAATACCGGATCTTCCTCCCCGTCGACGCTCTTGATCACCAGCAGTCGCTTCAGCATCGATTCCACCCCGTAGAGCTTCACGTCATAGACCCATTCCTTCCGCCCGTTCTGTTTCGGCCGGTATTTCTCCGTCAGCCAGAACCGCTCTCCCTCGAAGTCCACATAGTCACCGACATCCAACACGATATGGTCATAGTGCGTGAATGAGAGCGTCAGGACGCTGTCGCCCTGCACCTCCTTCATCTGCGTCGAGCTGTCGTTCGGCGACACTCGCCCCTTGAGCGAGCCGCCGCAATCATATATGTTAATAAGTCTGTCCATCATCAAATGCTCTGCAAATTTGCTCTAAAAATTAGTGTAAACAAAAGGCCTGCCGCATGATAACGCCCTGCGCCGTCATCATAACCTCATAAAGTTCCATCATAAAATCAGCGTTTTTCCAGGCCGTCGGAATATCGCATTTTTGCACTGCCAAAAAACGGCGCAGACCTTTAAAATTTTATCATCCGATGAAACGATTTTTCAACATACAGACCGGCAAGGACGGCGAGAGCGTCATATTTCTCTACGGCGACATTGGCGACAGCTATGATGTCAGCAGCGGCCGCATCGTCTCCGAGCTTCTCGAGGCCGAGAAGACAAGCCGGCGCATCAACGTCCGCATCAATTCCAACGGCGGCGACGTCTACAGCGGCATCGCCATCTTCAACGCCTTAAAGAACAGTCAGGCCGACATCCATATCTATGTCGACGGCATTGCTGCCTCCATGGCAAGCGTCATTGCCCTCTGCGGCAAGCCTCTCCAGATGAGCAAATATGCCCGGCTCATGCTCCACAGCGTCAGCGGCGGCTGCTACGGCAACAAAAAAGATCTCCGCAAATGTATCGCCGAGATCGAGAGTCTCGAAGACAGCCTCAGCGACATCTGTGCCGGCCGCCTCGCCATGAGTAAAGAAGAGGTCAAGACACTCTATTTCGACAACGAGGATCATTGGCTGACCGCTGACGAAGCCCTGCGTCTGGGCTTTATCGACGCAATCTATGACGCCGAGCCCGTCCCGGCCGGCAGCACCCCCGAGCAGATTTACACTTTATTCAATAACAGGCTGACAAAGCCACAAATAACAACAGACACAATGAATTTAGAAGAACTCAAAAAACGCGCGCGATTCAAAAATTGCGCCACCGACAGCGACGCCCTTGCCGAGATCGACAAGCTCGAGGCTCAGGCAGCCAGGGCTGACGCCCTCGAGAGTGAGAACTCAGGTCTCAAGGCCAAGGTCAAGACCTATGAAGACAAAGCCGCCGCTGATGCCGCCGCCGAGCGCAAGTCACTCCTTGACGCGGCCGAGAGTGACGGCCGCATCAACGCCCAGACACGCCCGACCTTTGAAAACATCCTCAAGCACGATCCCGAAGCCGGCAAGACAGCCCTCGCAGCCCTGACGCCAAAGCGCTCCGTGATGCAGGACATCAACCGCACCCCGGCGAGCAAAGGCGCGTGGGAGCTCCGTCAGGCCGAGATCCGCGAGAATCGCCGCAACAGACGATAAATCATAAAACCAATTATATCACAGACAAATGGCAATAGTAGTAAAAAACACCAATTATGCCGGCGAGGTACTTGAAAAGATACTGACCCAGGCCTCGACCCGCAACGAGCTCGTCTCTAAGGGCCTCATCATGGTCATCCCCGGCGTTGAGAAGAAAATCAGTGTGCCCAGGCTCAAGACCGGCAAGATGCTTCAGAAGCGCAAACCCGATCCAAAACACGAAGATTCAAAGGGCGACTTCAATTACTCCGAGAAGTCTCTTGACCCCAAGGACTTCATGGCCTTCACGACCTTCAACCCCCGTGCCTTCGAGCACATTTGGCGTCCCTTCCAGCCCAAGGGCAACCTTGTGTTTGCCGAGTTGCCCCCCGAGGCTCAGAACGCCCTCCTCGAGGCTCTGTCAAAACAGGTCGAGTTTGAGCTCGGATGGCACTATGTCAACGGCGAGTATGTCAACGACGACAAGGATGACGAGCATCTGATGGACGGCATCCTGACCCAGGCCGCCAAAGACAGCGAGTGTATCATCGTCGACACTACTGACTGCGACTCGATGCTCGACACCCTCAAGGCCGTCCGCGCCGCCATCCCAAAGGCCATGCGCGCCAACCCCAACCTGACCATCATCATGAGCGTCGAAGACTTTGACCGCTATGATGACGAGCTCTCAAAGTATGAGTACAAACACTCTGACGAGACCGAGGTCAACGCCAAGCGCTATAAGGGCATCACCATCGAGACCGTCGCAGCCTGGCCCGAAGGTCTCGTTGTCGCTACGCTCTGCTCGCCCGACGCTGACGGCAACCTCTTCGCCGCAGTCAATCTTCAGGACGACGAGAGCGTCATCCAGATCGACAAACTCTCTAACGCCAGCGAGTTCTACTTCTTCAAGCTCCTCATGAAGGCCGACACCAATATCGCCTTCGGCGAGGAATTTGTCGTCGCCGATCTTCGCAAAGTTCCTAAGTTTGTCTATACCGGCGCTGTCCAGTCTGACGAGGCGCTCGTGTCAGACAAGTCAGTGACTCCGGGAGCCGTGAATCCCGACGATAACGATCTGGAGGATCAGCCGTGATGGCCAAGATCAAATATCTTGTAATCCACTGCACGGCGACTCCTGACGGTCGCGACGTTACCGCCGATGACATCCGCCGGATGCACTGCTCGCCCGTCAGCGCCGGCGGCCGAGGCTGGAAGCAGGTCGGCTATACTGACCTCTTCCGGCTTAATGGCCGCGTGGAGCGCCTGGCCGACAATAATGAGGACGCCAACGTTGACCCCTGGGAGATCACTAACGGCGCCGCCGGTTACAACTCAGTCAGCCGACATATCGTGTATGCAGGTGGCTGCGATGAGGCTCTCAGACCCAAAGACACACGCACCACCGCCCAGCGCGAGTCTATGGCCGACTATGTCCGCGACTTTCACCGCCGCTTTCCCTCCGTGAAGATCATTGGTCACCGCGACCTGTCGCCTGACCGCAATGGTGATGGCGTCATCGAGCCCTCGGAGTGGACTAAAGCCTGTCCCAGCTTTGATGTCGCCTCATGGCTCAAAGAGATAGGCATAATTCAGTGAGAAGATAGAGTAAAATGACACTCAGCGAAATCATCAACATTGTTCTGGCCGGAGGCATGGTGACTCTGATCGTCGCCATCTTCACGCTCAAGTCTACTGTCCGCAAGGCCCAGGCCGACGCTCGCAAGGCTCATGAAGAAGCCAACAAAGCCCGCGCTGAGGCGCTCAAGGCCGAGGCCGAGGTCGAGACAGTGAGGATGGATAACGCTGACCACGCCACCCGGATCCTTCTCGACAACATTGTAAAACCATTAAAAGACGAATTGAATGAAACCAGAATGTTATTACACGCCACCCAACAGGAGATCGAGCTCCTGCGCGAGGCTATTGCCAACTCTAACGATTGCAAGTATCGCGCTGGTTGCCCTATTCTCCACGGGTTGCGCCGGCGCAAGACTGCAAAGCGAGCAGACTTCAAGCCGTCAGGAGTCAGCCAGCGCCCTGATATCGGCGACCTCCGACAGCCTGAGCGCCCTTCAGACCCGGGCCACGACCAACAGTCAGACAGCCGGGAGTCGGATAACAGTGAGCCGCACGGCGGAAACTGTGCCGCCGGCTCAGTCCTCGATGAGCCTGACTCTGACGAGCCTCCTTGATCTCCCTGAGGGAGCCGGCTATGTGACCCGCGACGGCCGATCGGCTGTTAAGGTAGAGCGCCAAGGCGATCAGATCAAAGTGACCGGCCGCTGCGACTCACTGGCCCGAGAGATAGAATGGTATGAAGAGTGGAACTGGCGAGCCGAGCAGCGAGCTGACAGTCTGGCCTGCGAGCTGATCGAGACCAAGACAGAGCTGATCGAGGCACTCGAGGCACTGGCGACGGCCCAATATGAGGCCGAATGCGAGACTCGCAAACCACCCGGCCGATTATGGGCTCTCCTTTCAGGCTATGTCGCAGGACTGGCGACGGGAATATTTCTAACATTTCTAAAAACAACAAACAAACGACAAAAAGATGTCTAAGAAATTTATGTACGGTATCGGAGCCGTGAAGTTTAAGGGCAAGAAACTCGGATACATCGAAAAAAACTCATGGAACAATCAGCCCCAGAAACCTGAGGTGGCCGAGGTCAACGCTGAGCAGATCCCAGGCGCGCCCGTGCTCGTCATCCCTCAGTCTAACGGATCATTCCGTCCGACCTTCAACCTCATCCAGCTCGACTACGAGAATATGGCAGCGGCGCAGGGCGGCGACGTAGCCTATGACGCTGATAAGAAGACGGCAATCGGCTGGGAAGCACCCGATCAGGTCATCGAGCTCTCGGGTCCCTGGGCTATCGAGCTTGTCTCGGGTCAGACCATACTGATCGCCAACGGCACGCTGTTGTCGGCGCTCGGCGGTCAACTGACGCTTACCGAGACGGCTAAGATCGAGTGTGAGCTGAGAATGGCGCAGCCGACCGACGGGAGCAAGAAGCCTTATGCCGTTTATGACTCAGACAAGATACCGCCCCAGTGGCGCAAACGCTGTCTGATTGATGAGATCACCGAGGGCGATGTTGAGATGGTCGATGCTCTGAGCGATCAACCGGAGGAAGGCGGCCATGCTTGACCGCAGCGAAATAAGGCGCATTGAGCTTGAGGCGGCCGAGGCCCTGCTGAGTGTCGGGGTCTCGGTGCCGCTCATGGCGCTCCGCCTGCCCTTGATCAGGAGGCCCCTGGTCGTGAGGCTGACGATGAGGCGCCCGACGCTCGGGTCGATGATCGAGATAGCGCGCTGCTATCTCCGCCTCGGCGTCGCCCCTGATCAGCTCGAGACTATGACCAAGGAGGCTCAGATGGCTTTTCTGGCCGATCACGGTAAGGACGTCAGCCGGATGATAGCCCTGACGCTCGGGCGCCGGTCGTTGGTCGGGCCCCTGGCCTGGGTGATAAGGCGATGGATGAGCCGTGACTATCAGATCGCAGCTTTGAGCCGCTTTGTCAGCCTTATCGGGACCGACCCTTTTTTGACTATTATCAGATCAGCCGACCGGATCAACCCGATGAGGCCGCGTCTGAGCCGGGAAAAGAGGGGGAGTTAAAGAGCCGCTATGATGGCTCCCATAGCCCCTTCGGATTTATATGGTCGGTCGCGACGGCGACAGGCTGGACGATAGATTATATATTACACAAAGTCAACTATCAGACACTGATAATGATGCTCTCTGACGCCCCGCGCTATGTCGACCATAAGGCTCCAGCGCCTGACAGGCAGGCGCAGACCGCCGAAGACGAAGCCGGCGAAATTGTAGGATTTTTCAGAAGCAAGCTTAGCGATTAATGAAACCCGTAGAGATAGAATTTCTGATGAAAGACAGCCTGACGCCCGGTCTGACCAGGAGCGCCGAGGCCGTAAAGAGCTATTCGCGCCAGACGGCTGACCAGCTCGGCGAGGTGACGGAGTCTCTCCGCCTCCAGCGAGACCACGTCGCCCGACTCGAAAAGGAGCTCGCCGCCCTCGCCGACGCCACGGGTCTCAAAGATCATTCTCGACTCGAAGCCCTCAAAAAGGAGCTCGATGATGAGCGCCAGGGATTAACAAAACTCATCGAGATGGAGAGTCAGCTCCGCAATGCTTCTTCTTATTCCGGTGAGTCTCTTCGCTCTCAGTTGCGAAATCTGACTCAGGAGATAGCCACTCTCAAACTCGCCTATGCTCAGTTGAGTGAAGAGGAGCGCCGGGCTGCCCAGGGTAAAGCTCTGCAACAGCACATTGATGATCTGACCGAGAAAGCCGGCGTTCTCAGAGACGCAATGGCCGATTCCTCGGCCGCCATCAATAATGCAGCTTCCGACACCCGTGGTTTCGATCAGCTCGCCGGAGCCATTCAGCTTGCCATTGATGGTTTCGGCCTCGCTACCGCCGGAGCTGAGATGTTTGGTGTCAGTCAAGAGGATCTTGTCGCCGCTCAGACCAAACTCCAGGCTGCTCTCGTCGCCAGTAATGCCCTAAGTTCTGTTCAGAATAATCTCCAGAAACAGTCTGCCCTCATGCAGGGCATCGCCATTATTCAGACAAAGGCCGCAGCCCAGGCTGAAAATATCCGATCCGCAGCTCAGGGCAGAGGTGTAGTCGCCACTAAAGCCGCCACTGTCGCCCAGGCCGCTTTCAATTCCGTTGCCAACGCTAACCCTTACGTTATTCTGACCCTCTCATGTCTGACACTTGTTGGTGCTCTTTATGCCTATACCAAAGGCTCAAAGGCTGCTAAAGAAGCAGAAGAAGAGCGACTCGCCAATATGGAAACCATCAAGCGCCGCCAGCAGGAGTTTCAGCAGGCTGTCGTCGACTCCGCCGCTCAGCAGATCGCCTCTTTCCTCAAACTGAAACGCTCCTGGGAGAATCTTGGTGACTCCTTCGATAAAAAGAAGAAGTTTATCGCCGACACTAAAGAGGAGTGGCGACAGCTCGGCAAAGAGATTGACAATGTCAATGACATGGAGCGTCTTTTCAGAGATCAGACTGATGACATGCTCGCCGCTATAGTCCTCCGTGCCGAGATCAAAGCCTATGAGACCAAGATCCAGCAGGTGGCTGATCAGATGGTCGCTGAGATCGAGAAAAACAAATCGCTCACTTTTGATGAAGTACATGCCGGTCCTGTTTCAGGTGCCGGACAGGGCTTTGGCTCGTCTGGAAGTTATGACTTTCAGTCTCTCACTCCTGACGAAATCAAAGCTGCCGGATCACATCTCAAGTCATGGCGCAGCCCTGACGGTGCCTCACATGGCGCTGACATTGACGACGAGGGAGCCCGGATTATTAATGCTATGCGACAAAAAGCTGCCGAGCTTGACGCTCTCGCTCGTCAGGAAGATGCGCGTCGTAAAGCCGTCGAGACTATCGGCGGCTATGTCGACGAGATGGGAGCTCTCTCCGGTAAGTTTGAGGAGATTATGGCCTCGATCCCGGGCAAGGATGTTGATCCGGAGAAGTCCGAAAAGTCGGAGAGGCCCGACAGGCCCGAAAAGTCTGACGCCGATGACCGCATCGCCCGGGAGCAGCGAGCTGCCGACGAGCTGAGCCGCCTGCGCTGGAAAAACGAGCAGGCCCAGATCAGCCAGCTCGCCGACGGAGCCGAGAAGCGCCGCCGACAGATAGCCCTCGACTATGAGCGCCAGATCGCCGAGATCGAGGCGCAGGAGACCCGTTGGGCCCAGGCGCAGGGCGGAGCATTGACTAAGGCGCAGGCAGCCGCCCTCGCCGACGCCCGAGGGCTGGCGACAGCCGCCATGCACGGCGCCATCAGGCAGGTCGAGGATGACGAGGTGGCCAAAAACCGCGAGAAGCTCAACGGGCTGCTCGACCAATATAAGGACTATGATCAGCGGAGGAGAGACATTGAGGCTGACTATAAGGCCGACATGGCGACGCTCTCCGACGAGCTCGGCCGCCTGGAGGCCGAGGGACTCGACGCGTCGGCGCTCAAGGGGGCGATGGCGGCCAGGGAGGAGGCTTTCCGCGCGTCGGTCACGGCGCTCGAGGGCGAGCTGCTGAAATCGTCAGATTTCTATGACAGGCTCTTCGGGGCGGTCGCTGAGCGTGGCTACAGGGTGCTCAAGGATTTTTACGGACAGGCAAAAGATACCCTTGATAATGCCAAAGTCGACGGCAATGGGGTCGAGATCTCGATCCCGGTCAAGGACGCCGACGGCAAGTTTGTCAAGCAGGCGGTCAGGATCACTGTCGACGAGTATCGCCGGATGCTCAAGCAGGTGCAGGAGATCAGGAAGCAGCTCGAAAAGGACAATCCCTTTGCAGCCTTCCGTGCGTCGTGGTCAGAGCTGACTAAGGCGACCAGGGAGGGCGGCGATGTCGCCGGCGCCCTGAAAGACCTTAACTCCAAAGGCAAGGAGCTGACGGGGACCATCAAAGGCTGGGGCGACTCGCTGGGCTCGGTCTTCGGCGACAACTTCAAGCGCTCGATGGGCGAAATTCTGACATTCTGTGACGGCGCCATGGATATGGGCTCTGGGATAGCCCGGATATGGTCGGGCGACGTCGTCGGCGGCATCACCACCTCCCTGAGCGGCCTGGGGGCGATAGTCTCGCTATTCAAGTCGTGGAAGGAGAAGGCTGAGGAGATGAAGCGCGAATGGTATATCGCCGAGATCGAGACCAACCGCTCGCTCAGAGAGAGGCGCGAGGCTTATGCCGCTAACCGCAGCGAGATTTCGGCGATCATCAAGGACGTAGAGCAGCTGAACTGGCTCATAGAGCGCGGCTTTGCCAGACCTTCGACCGTCAGCGTCTGGGACGCCGAGTCGGCCGCTCTGGGCGAGTACACAGAGAGTCTGCGCCGGGAGAGCGCGGTCTATGACGAGCTGTGGTCTAAGCTCCAGGCGAGCGAGGGCCACTATGAGTGGGGCAACTCGCTCAACGGCGGTTCGGCCTCATGGAGTTTGAAGGGATACTCGGCCGACATGATAGAGCTCTGGTACAATCAGGGCAAGCTCAGCGACGAGGCCAAGGCTTATTACGAGGCGTGGGTCGAGAGCGGCAGGTCGGTCGAGGATCTGATCGATAAGATCGAGGAGTGCAAGGGGTCGATGCGCGAGATGGTGATGGGCGCTACGTTTGACAGCTTCCTCTCTAACTCTGCATCTGCCCTTAAAAAGATGCGCGGCGATATATCGGAGCTCGGTCGCTTCACCGAGGACACCCTGGCCGAGGCGATAATGAACGGCTTTATGTACCGCGACCTGGCGAACGTGCTGGAGCCCCTCTACAATGAGCTGACCGACGCCTTTATCGACAATCGCGCCGACGCGGCCTATCTCGATGACTGGAGGCGACGCTATGAGGAGATTATGAGGGCTGCCGGTGACAGGCTCGACGCTATAGCCGGAGCGGCCGGGGTCGATCTCGACGGAGGCTCGGGATCGTCGCAGACGGGCAAGGCCGGCGCTTACACGGCGATGAGCCAGGATCAGGGGACGAAACTCGAAGGGATCGGAACGAGCATACAGCTCCACACGGCGTCCATCGACGAGAAGATGGATGACGTCTCGGCCCGGATGGGCGAGGCCCAGGAGTGCCTCAGGAAGATTGAGAGCAATACAGCCAAATCGGCAGAAATGCTTGAGCAGATAGCCGATGACATAGCGGTGATCAAGCGCGACGGCATCAGGACACGATAATAAGGATTTGAGAGATTATGGATATAGCAGGACTTAAAAATCAGGTGATAATCAACGGCCGGGATATATGGACTGAGTTCGGCGCCTTTCTGGCCGAGGAGAAAAAGGGCGGCCGGGATAATCTGACGGCTATAATGACGGCGTCGGCGGTTAAGACTCATGTGGCGGTCAATATCAGGGAGGAGGACGGGTGCAAGTATTCGACTGTCCTCGATGTGAGAAACGAGGAGCGCGATGTGACGCTCAA
>JAAVBM010000051.1 GCA_014803505.1 bacterium
GGTTTGGCGACTCAAAATGTTGTTGAAAAACAATTATTAAAAGAAGGATTGACCCGCCATGATTTAGGTAGAGAAAAATTCTTAGAAAAAACTTGGGAATGGACAAACAAGCATAAAGGTGCAATTTTAGACCAAATGAAACGCTTAGGTGCATCTTTTGATCGTTCAAGAGAAAGATTTACTTTTGATGAGGGATGTTCTGAAGCTGTTAAAGAGGTTTTTGTAACTTTATACAATAAAGGCTTAATTTATAAAGGTGCTTATATTGTTAATTGGTGTCCACGTTGTCAATCTGCAATTTCAGATGTTGAAACAGAATATGAAACAGAACAAGGACATATGTGGGAAATTTCATATCCGGTAAAAGGTGAAAGTGGTGCTATTATTGTTGCTACTACTCGTCCTGAAACTATTTTTGGTGACGTAGCAATTGCTGTTCACCCAGATGACCATAAATATTCTGAATTGATAGGTAAAACTGTCGTAATTCCTTTAACCGGAAGAGAAATACCTATTATTGCTGATGAATATGTTGACAAATCTTTTGGTACTGGTGCTGTTAAAATTACCCCTGCGCATGACCCTAACGACTTTGAAGTTGGTAAGCGTCACAACTTTAGCCCAATTTGGGTTATCGATGAAAAAGGCTGCATGAAAGCTTGTGGAGAAGTTCCAAGTAATCTTCACGGTCTTGATCGTTATGAAGCTCGTAAAGAAATTATCAAAATGCTAGAAGATAATCATTCTTTACTTCGAATTAGAGATCATGAACATAATGTTGGAAAATGTCAGCGTTGCGGAACTACAATTGAACCACTTCTTTCTGAACAATGGTTTGTAAAAATGGAACCGCTAGCTAAAGAAGCTATCGCGGCAGTTAAAGATGGTAGAATTAAATTTATTCCTGAGCGTTGGGAAAAGAACTACTTAGGGTGGATGGAAAATATCAGAGATTGGTGTATTTCTCGCCAGATTTGGTGGGGACATCAAATTCCTGCTTATTATCATAAGACAACCGGAGAAATGGTTGTTGCAAAAGAAAATCCGGATCCTGAAAATTATATTCAAGAAACTGATTGCCTTGACACTTGGTTTTCTTCTGGACTTTGGCCATTCTCGACTATGGGCTTCCCTAATTCTGAAACTGAAGATTATAAGAAATTCTATCCAACAACAACCTTGGTTACAGGTTTTGATATTATATTCTTTTGGGTTGCCAGAATGATTACTATGGGACTTGAATTTACAGGAAAAGCACCTTTTTCAACTGTATATATTCATGGATTGATTCGTGATGAAAAAGGTCAAAAAATGTCAAAATCAAAAGGTAATACTATTGATCCTGTTGTAATTATTGATAAATATGGTTGCGATGCCTTGAGATTTACAATGACATCACTTTGTACATATGGTGGGCAAGATATTAAAATCAGTGATGAACGTTTTGAATATGGTAGAAACTTTGCTAATAAAATCTGGAATGCTTCAAGATTTGTACTTATGAACCTTGAAGGTGTTGATAATAATGATATTGATTATTCAAAACTTACTATTGCCGATAAATGGATTCTTGACAACTTGAATAATGTTGCGAAAGAAGTTAATGATAATATTGCAGCATATAGAATTGGTGAAACTGCTCACGTATTATATGATTTCTTCTGGAATTCATATTGTGATTGGTACGTTGAAATTGCAAAGGTACAATTGCAAGATGAAGATATAAAACTAAATACTCAAAGAGTTTTAAGATATGTTCTTGATATGTCATTAAGACTTCTTCATCCTATTATGCCGCATATTACAGAACGCGTATGGCAATTAATTCCTATGGAAAGTCAATTCAAAGCTATTATGCTTGCAGATTATCCAAAATTTGAAGAAAAATTAGCATTCCCTACAGAAGCTAAAGAAATGGAATTAGTATTTGAAACGATTAAATCTTTAAGAAATGTTAGACAAAGTTTTAATATTCCTATGGGATTAAATTTCAATATTGAAATATTGGCAACTGAAGAGGAAAAACCTATATTTGAAGCGATTGAAAGCTATATTAAAAGAATGGCAAAAGTCGAAAACATTTCTTATTCTGATGTATCTGCTCCAATTGCTAAAAAATCAGCAACAGCTGTCGTTTCAGCTTCAAAAATTGTAATTCCTTTAGAAAATCTTATTGATTTTAATGAAGAAATCGCAAGACAAGAAAAGAAACTTACTAAACTTCAAAACGAAAGAAAATCATTAGAAGCTAGAATTGACAATCCAAAATTTGTAGCGAATGCGCCTGCAGATTTGATAAAACAAACTAAAGACAGAATTGAGGAAATATTGGTTCAAGAGAATGCAATAAATGATTTGATTTCGTCATTGAAAGCATAGCGAATTTTAACGATAAAAGAGGACTCTTAACAAAACTTAAGAGTTCTCTTTTTTTGTGCAAATAGAATTTTGTTTGTATTTTATATATAAACAAAATTAAAAGGAGAAATATATGATTAAACCTGTAAATATTGATTTTAATCCATCAAAACAATTAAGAAAAATTATGGATGAACGAAATATGCGAGTAGATAGCAAATTTGTTCCTGCAGTTTCTGATTATACAGTTCCGTTAAGCAATTCGGAAAGAATTAAATTACATATATCAGACCATGAATTTAATTGTATCTCTGAAGTTAAAACTGATAATAAATGGACTCCGGATCCCAGTAAAGGTGTAGTTGGAGCCAAAGGAAGCATTGAATTTGTTCAAAATCAATTTATGAAAACATTAAAACAAATTATTGAAATGGTAAAAAAATAGTATCGAAATATTAAGCAAATTTAACAATACTTTACATATTGTCAAATATTTGCTACTATTGTCGTGTAAAAGTATATTAGTGTCTATTTGACAATGGAGTAGTTATGGTAACAAAAAAGGGAACATTAGATCAAGATTTTGAAGCATTACTGGAAAAGTATGATTATAAGTTTCAAAAAGGTGATTTAGTAAAAGGAATTATTTGTGGCTTTGATAGTCAAGGTGTAATGGTAGATATTGGAGCAAAAACAATTGCTGTTATTCCAACTTATGAAGCTGTAGATAAAGGTGAAAATCCTGAAAACAAATTTACAAAAGGTCAAGAAGGTGAATTCTTGATTATTAGAGAAGAAGATGAAGATGGCAAATTCCTTCTATCTAAGAAAAAAGTTGATTTTGCTTATGCTTGGAAAGAATTAGAAAAAGCTAAGGCTGCAGATGAAACTATTCTTGGTAAGGTTGTAAACGTCGTAAAAGGCGGTATTCTTGTTGAAGTTTCAGGTGTACGCGGATTTATACCTTCTTCTCAATTAAGATCAAGAGAAGCTGATGTTGAAATCGGTTCTGAATTAGAATTAAAGATTTTAACTTTAGATGCTCAACAAAATAACTTTATTTTATCAAACAAAAAAGTTTATGATGATACAGTTGAAGAAGCTAGAAAAAATATATTTTCACAAATTGAAGCAGGTCAAGTTGTAAAAGGTGAAGTTGTTAGAATTACTGACTTCGGAGCATTTGTTGATCTTGGCGGTATTGATGGTTTATTGCCACTTTCACAATTATCTTGGAGATGGATTGACCATCCGACTGACATTTTGAAAGTTGGTGATAAGATTGATGTTGAAGTTATTCTTGTTGATCACGATAAACAAAGAGTTTCTTTAAGTTTGAAAAATCTTGAGCCGGATCCATGGATTGAAGCTGAGAAAAAAGTAAAAGAAGGCGATAAAGTAGAAGGTACAGTTACTCGTTTGAAACACTTTGGTGCTTTTGTCGAAGTATTTCCTGGAGTAGAAGCGTTATTACCTCATAATGAAGTTGTAGATTATCAAAACGAATCAGAATCTATACTTCAAGTTGGTGATAAAATTAGCACCTATATTATTAAATTTAATCCAGCAGATAAACGTATTGCATTATCAGTACACGAACAGATGGAATCTGAATTGGAACCTCAAGATACTGAAGAATAATATAAATTTAATTTATTTGGTATAATTAAAAAGTTCAAGAGTAGTTAGCTCTTGAACTTTTTTTGACTTTTAAAATATTGTCATTATAACAATATCATACATTTAGATGTTTATTACTCGTGAAAACTAATACATAATATATCAAGAAAGAGTATTAGACATGCCATTCAGATACAGATTGCAGAAAATTTTGGATTTTCGTATAAACCAAAAAGAAGAACAGCGAATAAAAGTTCAAAAAGCGCAACAAGCTGTATTTGAAGCCGAAGATAATATCCGAAAAAACAACGAGGATATTATGGTAACAAAAGAAGGTATGCGAACAGCTGATCCAATGATGTATGAATCTTATGATAAGTTTTTACAACATTTATGGAAAAAAGCTGAACAGTTGGAGTTAATACGGCAGGATCTTCAAAATAAATTGGATATAGAAGTTCAAAAACTCGTTAAATGCGAACAAGCTGTTAAAGTTCTAGAAAAACACAAAGAAAAAAATAAAGAACTTTACCTGCAAGAAGAAAAAGCCGCAGAGCTCAAACAATTTTCCGAACTTGGTGTTACAAGATTCTTCAAGCAAAGCCAAGAAAGAATTGAAGAAGAGGAAAAACAAATATTAAAACAACTAAGAAAGTTAGAAGGTATTTAAAATGGGTATTGAAGCTACATCATCAACATCAGTAACAACATCATCTCAGGTTTCCAGTGCATCAAATTCCAATAGTGCACAAAAAGCTTCTAATGATGCTTCATTCAAGGATGAAATGGATAAAGTTTCTTCTAATGATACTAAGACAGAAGAAAAAGATCTAAAAAGCTCAGATAAAGATGCTGAGTCAAAGATGGATCTTAAAACTACGCAAGATAAAAACAATAATGATGCCAAGTTAGATAAAGATGATAATGATAATCAAATACTAGAAGGAAATATTGATTATCAGAATTTTTCATCTATTTCATTAAATGATGCAAATACAATGCTTTCAAATAATATTATGCAGATGATGAATGTATCTGAAATGTCTAAATTATCTGGAGCTAAAAATATTTTTGCATTTGGTAGTAACGAATCCTTGAACAATGTTTCAATGACAGAAAACGATGCTCAATTTTTTATAAACTTAACTCAAAATAATGATTTATCTTCTCAAAATATTATAGCTCAGGCTCAAACAATGATTGCAGTAGGTATGGATTCAGCTGACGTTGCGCAAAATGTAAAAATATCTCAAACATTACTTAATGCTCTAAGTAATGCTAGAGAAACTAATCAACCTCTCAGAATTGATTTTGATCAGAATATCTCAGTAATTTTACGTATTGGTAAAGATGGTGCTCTTGCAGCACACTTTATCCCTGGAGATAGAGCTGTGGAACAATATTTAAGAAATAATATTTCAACATTAAAGGCTACTTTTAATGAGAATGATTTGCCATATACTGATTTGTCTTACTCAAATAGTAGTAAACAACAAAATGAGAGACGAAGAAATAAGCAACAACAAGGAGAATAATTTATGAATGATGCTTTTATTACAGCATTAAATACTCAATATGCTACAATTAACTGGATTGATGTTATTTCAGATAACATGACTAACATTTATACTCCTGGTTTTAAAGAAAAAAAAGTAAATTTTAAAACATTTCTAGGTGGTGCTATTAATGACGATTATGAAAAAAACATGGGACAAGGTAAGTCAACTCCAGGGACTTCTAACGACAATGTTTTTCTAGAAGGTAAAGGCTTTTTCTTAACAAAAACTCCGGAAGGAAGAAGTGTTTATACTCGTTTAGGAGAGTTTACGTTTGATGGAGAAGGTGTTTATAGAGCTAAAAACGGTAATACTGTTCAAGGTTATATTTTGAATGATAAAGGTGAAATAATGCAGGGCACTAAACCTATTAGTGCTGATTTATACCAAGAAACCGCATTACGTGGTGGAGCTCTTGATGTTCCTACAACAAGTATAAAAATGTGGATTGATCCAAATAATGGTAAATATCTTGGTAAATACGATGAATACGAAATTAAAAATGATGGAACAATTGTCGGTAAAGCTGAAAATGGTAAGAAAGTTGTACCATTATATCGAATTACAACTCGAAACTTCCATAATGCTGCAGGTTTATATGAATATAAAGATGGTCAATTCTTAGAAACAGCAGAATCCGGAAAACCTGTTCTTGGATGTGGTGAAATTAGATCAGGTCTAATTGAACTTTCTAATGCTGATTTTAAAGGAAATATTTCTTATTACCAAATGGCTAAAATGCAGATGGAAGTTGTAAATAAACTTATATCTTCTAATAAGGACTTATTACAACAGGCTATGCAGTTGGTAAGCGGTTCATAAAATTATATAAAAATATTAAACTCCATTTTAAGAGGCTATATTGCCTCTTTTTTTATATAACTAATTCAAAAAATATTTACTTTTTCAAAAAAAACTTGTACAATTAAGTAAAATGGATTCTAATATATAGAAAGATATTAACTATGGATAAATTAAAAATAGCAATAGGCTCTGATCATGGAGGACTTCGTTATAAAAATTCAATTACTGAATATTTAAAATCTGAAAATATTGAGTTTGTTGATGTTGGTACCTATACAACCGAATCTTGTGATTATCCTCTAATTGCCAAAAATGTAGCAGAAAAAGTGGCTTCTGGTGTGGCTAACAGGGGAATTTTAATTTGTGGTACAGGTATTGGAATGTCTATTGCAGCAAATAAAGTACAAGGAATACGTGCAGCACTTTGTGGTGATACGTATTCTGCACGTGCTACAAGGGCTCACAATGATTCAAATATTCTTTGTTTGGGAGAAAGAGTTATTGGGGAAAATTTGGCTCTAGATATCGTTGATATTTGGCTTAAAACAGATTTTGAAGGCGGACGTCATACACGTCGTATAGATATGATTGAATAGAAAGGTATAAAATTGAAAGATTTAAATTCACACAAATTTGCATGTATTGTTGCTCAAATTTTAGATGATAAACTGGCAAAGGATATAACAATATTAAATATTAGTAATGTTTCATCCTTGGCAGACTATTTTGTAATTGCGACCGGGGAATCTACTCCTCAGGTTAAAGCTTTGATGGAAACAACAAAGGAAAAAGTTAAAACTACTTTTACAAGATTACCTGTTAGGCAGGAAAATGATACTAAAAATCGTTGGAATTTATTAGATTACGGCGATGTAGTTGTTCATATTCTTCATAAAGAAGAACGCGAAACCTATGCAATAGAAAAATTCTGGAATCACGCTTACAGTGTGCTTGAAGATGAATGGCGTTCTGAAGCAAAAGAATACAGTGAATATAATAAATAGATTGAAAGGACCGAAATGGTCCTTTTTATTTTGTTACAATCACATTGTAAAGATTAGTTAATATATTACTTAAATTATTAAAGTTTTGATTATAACCAACCGTATATTAATTTGTAATTAGATAATGCGGGGTGTGTAAGTAACAATGTACGAAGACCTATTAAGACAACAAATTATTGTAGAATTAAAAAATTTAATTAAAAAAGCTGAAGAAATCGATGAAGATAAAGATGCATATTGCGAATTTATGCGAGGTATGATTTTAAATACGTATAGTACTAATTAGTCGATTGTGTAATGTAAATTTTAGGCAATTCCATTAGATTATAACTATGAATATTGTTATAATCGGTGGAGTTGCCGCCGGAGCAAAAGCCGCAGCTAAAATAAAACGTTTACTACCGGATTCAAAGGTAGAAATTTACACAGATGATACACATGTTTCTTATTCTTCATGTGGTTTACCCTATTATATAGAGGGGAATTTCTCAGATTATAGATCATTACTGGTTCGTTCTGTTGAAGAATTTAAGGAATCAGGAATTGATGTCTACTTAGAATCGAAAGTCGAGAAAATTCTTATTCCACAGCAGCAAATTCTTGTCGCAGCACCGGATAAGGCAAGACTTGTTTCTTATGACAAGCTTATTATAGCAACCGGAGCGCGTCCATTTATTCCACCAATAAAAGGATACGAAAACTTTAATAATGTTTTTACCGTTCGTAAGATTGAAGATGGGATAAATATTCGCGAAAAAATGCTTAATTCAAAAAATGCTGTAATTATAGGGAGTGGCTTTATTGGTTTAGAGCTATTGGAAGCATTTGTTAAAAACGGATTAGAAGTCGATTTAATAGAAAAAAATAACCGTATTATGTCGTCTTTTGATGCTGATATGTCTGAAATTATAAAAGCGCGACTTGAATCTTATCATCCAAAAACTTTTAGATTTCATATAGGTGAAACTGTATCTGAGTTTTTTGGCTCTAATGGGTCTTTAACAACAGTTAGAACCCTTTCAGGCAAAGAGTTTAATACTGATATGGTTATTATATGCTCAGGTATTGTACCAAATGTTGAATTAGCCAGAGATGCCGGTATTGAATTGGGTGAAAGTGGTGCGATAAAGGTCAATAAAATAATGCAAACATCAGCTCCAAATGTTTATGCTTGTGGAGATTGTACAGAAGAAAGACATATTGTAAGCGGTAGAAGTGCTTGGGTTCCACTGGGATCAACTGCAAATAAAGAAGGTCGATGTGCCGCAATGAATGCCGCAGGAATTTATACCGAATTCGAAGGTGTTTTAGGTTCTGCAGTTTCTCGTTGTTTAAATACAACAATGTCAATGACCGGATTAACAGAACTGGAAGCTGTACAATTTGGTTATACTCCGGTAACAGCAGTTGTTTCTAAGCCTGATAAAGTTGCATATATGCCAGATGTTGGTGATATTACGTTAAAAGTTATTGCCGATAAGGTTACAGGTTTATTACTTGGAGGTCAGGCTGTTGGATCTATTGGCGCCGATAAGCGAATAAATGCACTTGCTACCGCATTATTGGCTCATTTGACGGTACAAGAATTTAATCAAAATGATTTGACATATTCTCCACCTTATTCAACAACTATAGATCCTTTACTAAATGCTATGAGTATACTCTGTACAAAGGTTTCTCGACCTTGCTAATTAAACATGTTTTTTTATATATTTAGCTACGGCTTCGCCCATAGAGAAACAACTTGCTTGTACTCTAAGAGCTCCTTGAGCTTGGTAATCAGCGGAAATACAACGTCCTGCAACGAATAAGTTATCATAATTATATGACATCAGACTTTCAATAGGTAATTGATATTCCCCAGTGAAATCTAATGTTGATGAGTTTTTGCAACGACTATGAATATCAACAGGGTAATTTGATATTAAAACAGGATTATCAAACTTTTTGCCTGATTTTAAATCATCAATTGTATAAATATATTTACCTTTAATTCTGTTAGAGACCCTGATTCCTAAACTGTCTGCAATGTTAGAAATAAAAGCATTTTCGAATCCCGGAAGATAAGTTTTACAAAATTTGGATAACCTAAAAATTGCCGCTCTACCTTCTATTAATGCCTTGGATTTATCTTTAATGCAGTTAGGATTAAGGTTTTCAAGTATTCGAGGGCAGTTAAAAGCTAAGGATGAAGGCATTCCGGCTATTGAAAATACCTGAAAATAGTTTCTATCAGTGTCTTTTAAGATATTTTCTTTAACTGCTTTATCGAAAATAGGAGCTAAAGCCCAGTGTTTATCAGTATCCCAAGTGTATGCGGTGGACAAATGCACCTCTCCATCTATATATTCGACTGTTGTAACATTTCTATCCTTATCTATCTCTAATAGCCAGTCTGCAAATGTTTTTAAATCAATTCCGCCCATAATAAAACGTAAACTCATTGGCTGAAATTCAGAATTATTTTCTAAAAATTCGCAATTAATTTTTTTAGAAAATTCACAATTGCCTGTTGTGTCTACAAAGTACTTCGCGGCGATATATACCGATAAAATATTGCCATCAATCAAAGAAATTTTATCAGTATCTATCGTATCGTTATATACAGATAATATATTGTTGACCTTTAATTTTTCTATAATATTATTTTTTGTAATAATCTCTGAAATATTAACATTAAATAAAACTTCCACATTTGCATCCTGCATCATTTTATCTAAAGTTATCTTTAACAATTCAGGGCTAAACCATCCCGGATTATCTTGATAAGTTATTTGTCCGCCAATATTATGCATTTCAGAGATTAATGTCTTATAAAAATCCGTGTTTATTTGATTTTCACCTGATTTCATTATCGGAATTACTAGTCCTGATGTCATAGTTCCGCCAAGTTGTTCATGTTTTTCAAGTAAAAGTGTTTTTAATCCTTGCTTACCACAAGTATATGCAGCGGCACAGCCGGCAGTCCCTCCACCTATGACAATTACATCGTAGTGCATTCTTTCTCCTTTTTTGCTTTGAAATATTGTGAACTTGAGATTCTTGTACTTTTTTTTATTTCTTGGTTACGATTTTTGATAATCGCCTCATTAAGCCCTGTTAAATTTTTATCTCTATAA
>JAAVBM010000052.1 GCA_014803505.1 bacterium
CGTTAACATCAGTGGAGATTACTTCTTACTTGAAATTTCAGGCGTACTTCCTGCAACAAGAAAAGATGACGCTTACCGTTTTGCAGTAGCAAAAATCATTCAAAATCCTGAACTTGTTTATCTTGATAACCCTGAAAAACAAAAAGAAATTGAAGAAGATGTCGCTGAAATCTATAAAAAGTTTGTTGATTTCTTTGGCACAACTGAAATTATCACAACAAACAAAAATGCTGATGAGTTAATAGGAATATTTAATGATTATGCTGAAGATGGAGAAAAAGCAGAGTTTAAAGAACTTATTCAAGAACCTGAAGAATACAAATTCTTCAATGTATCTGAATTCAACAACTCATATGATAACTTCCTAGAAAATTCTTTAGGCGGATTTTCATCCCATAAAGAAACATATGATGTAGGAATTATTTACGATGAAGAATTAGGTTTATATGCAATTCCATTCTATGGAACATTTAACAAAATATTTGAAGTTAAAGATTACACAAAAATCCTAAACTACGATATTTGTATTAAATATTTCTTACAAAATGATAAATATTCTGCAAACCTTATTCGCATGGTTGCAAACAAACACAAAAACTTCATGGAAATAGTAAATGCAGTTTTAGCAAAGAACTATACACTTGAAGAACTTTTGAAAAAATATAAACGCAGATATGTAGATAATAAAATCATATCTTCAACAACAGTATTGTATCGTTCTAACGCGTTCTCAGGAACTCTTGGAATCATTGAAGATAATGAAAACAAACCGAATATTGATACAACTCAAAAAATCGGCAGAAATGATCCTTGCCCTTGCGGTAGCGGTAAAAAATACAAAAAATGCTGCGGAGCTAATTTATAATTAAATACAATATCTGACATATGATTAAACAGTTAAAACTAAAGAATTACATTTTAATAGATGAACTGTGCGCCAACTTTCATACGGGATTAAACATTATCACCGGTGAAACTGGTGCTGGTAAAAGTATATTATTAAATGCTATAGATTTAGTTTTTTCAGCTCGTGTGTCAAAAGATGTTATCAAAACAGGCTGTGATAAGGCTGTAATTGAAATTACTCTAGATAATATAAAACACAACCTTTCACAGCTTTTTGAAGAAAACGGAATTGATGACTGCGGAAGTGAAATAATTATTACAAAAGAAATTACACCAAACGCTGTTCGCTCAAGAATAAACGGAACTCTTGTTAACCAAGAATTACTAAAAAATTTACGGACACTATTTGTAGATATTCATTCACAACATCAAACCTATACATTTTTACAACCGCAATATCACATAAATCTACTTGATTCATACGCAAAAGATGTCTATGGAGAAACTCTTAGTTCTTATAAAGAAAAATACAAAAACTATGAAAATCTACTAAAACAACTGGAATACGCCAAAAATTCTGCGAACGCTACAGAATCTCAAATTGAATTCTTAAAATTTCAAATAAATGAAATTGAAGAAGCTGAAATTCAAAGTGAAACAGAAGATGAAGAACTTTCCCAAGAATTAGAGATTCTTACAAATGCAGAAAAACTCAAAGAGCTGACAGGAAGTTCTTATTGGGCATTAAATGGTGACGACGGCTCAATTCTTGAAGCCTTATCCAAAATAAAAATTGATATCTCAAAAGCATCATCATTTGATAACAAATTAGAATCTCTTGAACAACAATTTATTGATGCAATAGAAAATCTTAAAGATATCTCATCAGAATTACGAAATTATAGCCAAAATCTGGACAATGACACACAACGCCTTGATGAAATCCAAGAACGCTTATTTATATTTGATAAGTTAAAACGAAAATACGGCGGAACACTAGAAACTGTTCTACAAAACTACAATAATTTTACTGAAGAATTATCAAAAATCGAATTTTCAACTAAGAACATTGAAACCATTGAACAAGAAATTGAACTGCAAAAATCAGAACTAACAAAATTAGCTAAAGAAATAAGCGAAAATAGAAATAACTATGCACAAGTTCTTTCCGTACTAGTGCAAGATAAACTTGCAGTATTAGAACTTCCTAAAGCAAGATTCGAAATCCAAATAACACCTAAAGATTTATCTTCTAATGGTGCAGATAATGTGGAATTCATGATTTCAACAAACATTTCAGAATCATTAAAACCTTTGGCTAAAGTTGCTTCCGGAGGTGAAATTTCTCGTGTAATGCTTGCAATAAAATCAATTTTTGCACAAAACGATGATATTGATACCGTTATTTTTGATGAAATAGATACCGGAATTTCAGGAAAAGCCTCTCAAAGTGTTGCTGATGAAATTGTTGAGTTGAGTAAATCTCATCAAATAATAATTATTACTCACCAAGCAATCATCGCTTCAAAATCAGATAAACACTTCTATGTACGAAAATCTCAAGAAGACGAAACTAAAGTTGAAGTTTATGTATTAACAGGTGATAATAAAATTAAAGCACTTGCAGAGCTTGCAGGCGGAGAAATCAACGAACAATCCATAGAATTTGCAAAATCACTTTTAACATAAAAAAAACGGTAAATGGTTTACTAAATACGATTTACCGATGATGAGAAATGATGAATTAATTATTATAGTTAGTTTTCAATGTAATCTTTCATGTGACGTGTTCTTGCGTTATTACGCATTTTTATAATCGCTCCTTCTTCAATCTGTCTTATACGTTCTTTTGAATACCCTAAATCAACGCCCAGTTCTGCTAAAGTCTTAGGTTTATCAGAATTTATTCCAAATCTGGATGAAATAACTTTTTGTTCTCTTTCTGTCAGAACATTGAATAGTTCAGGGATTCCCATTTTTAAAAATTCTTCTTTTGCTTGCTGCTCTGGAGAATTGCATGATTTATCTACAACATAATCACCTATACATAAATCGTCAGTTACAGCAGTTTCAAGACTAACAGGTTCAAGAATAATTGATTGCTTTATTTTTCTCAACTTAGAAAGACTAATTTTCATATAATCAGCCAATTCATGATCTGTAGGTTCACGGCCAAACTCAGCAGCCAAAGCAGAATAAGCAGATTTATATTTTCTAATTTTGTCAGCCATATGTACCGGAATCCTTATCGTTCTGGCATGATTTGCAATAGCACGAATAATTGATTGCTTAACCCACCAAGTAGCATATGTTGAAAACTTGAAATTTTTAGAATAATCAAATTTCTCAGCTGCCTTAATTAAACCAATTGAACCCTCCTGAACTAAATCCATGAACAAAACACCTTGTCCTGCATATCTTTTTGCAATACTTACAACTAGTCTTAAATTAGCTTGAATAAGTTTACGTTTTGCCACTTCACTTTTCTCTTCTTTTATCAGCTGCCCTAACTTTTTTTCCTCATCGCTTTTTAACAATTTAATTTTACCAATTTCCTTAAGATAAACCTGAAGAAGATCATCTTCATGTGCAATTGCATTAAAGGTTTTAATATCTTCATCATTATTATCTTCAAAGTTCAAATCCAACTTTTCTATAGTATTTAAATTCAAGCTCACATTATCCTCCACGCTATACATTAACAATAAATCCTACTACTAAAAATTCAGACGAAAGAAATAAAAAAAAGTTTCAAGAAAATGCTTGACATTAAAAATTGTTCTTGGTAATATAAATCTTGCGAGGGGTGAATCTCCTAGCTCACAAGTTGAAAGTTAAATAGTAAATAGGGCGTTTAGCTCAGTTGGTAGAGCGTCTCCCTTACAAGGAGAGGGTCGAGAGTTCGAGTCTCCCAACGCCCACCATTTAAAAGAACCTTACAAAGGTTCTTTTTTTATTATTAAAATTTTAGATAATTTTATCAATACCAAATTGCAATATTGTTATAGAAATGATATACTATTACAAACTTAAACTCATGTAATATTAGGGGCGTTAGCGCAGTTGGTAGCGCACAACACTGGCAGTGTTGGGGTCAGGGGTTCGAATCCCCTACGCTCCACCACAAAAATAGGGTGACATTAGTTATTCTGTTTCTAGTAAATAAATTACAAATTTTGCATTTCGATAAGAATTTTCTGAGCATACTTTCGAGTAAAATCATCTGTTGAATTTACATGTTGTTGTGCAACTTTTCTTATTTGTTCCAAATCATTTGGATATTTTGAATTTGGTAATAGATATTCCAGCACAACTTTAATTTTACCATCCGAAGTCTTATCTTTTGATATTAGTTTATATTCTGCACCTCTAGGCATTAAAATTTCGCCACCATGCTCCATATTTCTCGAAACTCTGGCTCCTTTTGGAATTCTTATAATTTCAAGCATCGGATTTTGAAGGTTATAATTATTTAATGAGATTAAATTTTCTTGCTGAAAGGCATATGCACAACCTTCATCCAAAATGACAGTATCACCAACTTTAGCATTGTCTATGACTCTGAATGGTATATCCTTATATGGATTATTTTGTCGACCTACAATTCTATAGCCGATACAATCTTTTTCCAGCGGAGCAAGTTGTGCAAACTCTTTATCAACTTTTATAGCTTGATATCCGCCAAGCATTTCACATTCGTCAATTAGACCTTTTTTTAAATCTCCAACATCACGAATAGAAGAATTTTTACCATCGATCATGTGATGACTTGCAATCTGTGAGTTTGGCAGATTACAATTAGGGATATACTCATTTGGATGCTTATTCCAACGATTTGCTTGTTGTGAAAGTTGAACAACATCACTTTCTAATTCTGGTGCTAATTTTAATCCTGCGGTATTTATTTTTACAGATTTAATCGCGAGTAAGCTTTTATTACTGAACTTAGTCCAAGCCATAACCTCTTTAGTTATAGTAGTTCCTATTTTTCCTAATGACATAATAGATAATAACCTTGTTTTCCCTTACTTTTATATAAAGTATTTTTCGTCCAAAAAATTGACTTTCTAACAAAAAATTATCAACCCCGACGCAATTTTTTTATTTCCAATGTTTTATATAAATTGTAGGTGGTTATATGAGTTATATTAATTTAACAAGAAAAATTTTACCAGCATTAAGTTCTTCAAAAGCCGAAAATATTCGAGCTATAAAATCAATGCCTGAATCAATATTAACCTCGGCAATAAATTCCGGAGATAAATCAATTGTACATGTGGGAATGAATCAGTGCGCAGCTGTCCGTACCACTCCTGAAGGAATTACAACTGTATTTACAGACGGGCTGGCCGGTTGTAATTCTATAGCCTTTGTATCTAAAGGCCTTGACGGTTTTCCTGTTATAATATCATCTCATTACACTCCGCTAAAAACTTCTCAAGAAAAACAAATTTCTGCTATACAAAAACAATTAGATACCTTTTGGACTTGGTTAGACAAATCAGTAAAACCAAAAGTATTCCTAAATTTAAGAGATAATGAACCTAATAATCCAATTATTAAAAGTTACAGAGAACTGTTAAAAAAATATTTTCCTAATGGTGTTAACGAAAAAATTGAATATTATAAAAATTCAGATAGAGCACCATTTTTTTCAAGTGCAAATATATTTCAATTTGACCCAAAAGACATGAATAAATTCAAAGTTACATTTGTCGGTGAAGTTGAACATTTTGACAGCTTAGTTTAACTATATTTTATAAAATATAGTATTTTTCTTAATAATATTTGAAAAATTTTAAGAATAGTTGTATAATAGTCAAGTCATATATAGTTTAGAAAAGAAGAAAGAATTAAGAGGATAAATACTATGAAGCTTCACATGCAAATCCTTATAGCGTTAGGTCTTGGTATAAAACGTAACTGGCATATTTTCTTTGGTATTATTGCCGGTATTTTTGTTGGTATATTTTTATATTCACATCCAAATCTTTTGGTTGATAATATCTTAACCTTTGTGGGGCAAGTATTTATAAGACTGATTCAAATGGTTGTTATTCCACTCGTTGTTTCAGCTATTATCATAGGTATTACAAGTGTTGGTGATAATAAACAGCTTGGTAAATTTGGCTCAAAAATGATTCTTTATTATGGAATATTAACAACAATAGCCGTAACAATAGGTTCTACATTAGCTTTACTTATTAAACCAGGTGCAGGTGCAGCACATTATATTTCTGAAAATATTGCAACCGATGTTCAAACTTCAGTTGCTACAGCTATGCAACAACAACAAGGAAACATTCTTGATTTATTCTTAGGTTTTATTCCTAATAATCCTATTGCAGCATTTGCAACAGGTAATATGGTTCCAATTATATTATTTGTTGTTTTGTTTGCTCTTGCTCTTGCCAGAGTTGGAGATGTTAATAGACCAATCGTTTCGTTCTTTGAATCAGTTTTTGCAGCAACTATGAAAATTACAGATTGGATTATGTTATTTGCAGCTCCTGGGGTATTTGCATTAACAGCAATCGCGGTAGCAAGCTTCGGTGTTGACATTTTTGCAACAATTTCTAAATATTTATTAGTTTTATTACTTGGATTTATGATCCAAATGTTTATGGTATATCCAATCTTCTTAAAATGCTTCTCCAAAGTATCTGCTCCAATGCTATTCTCTGCAATTGCAGAAGCTGTAATGGTTGCATTTGGTACCGCTAGCTCATCAGCAACATTACCATTAACTATTGCATGTTGCGAAAAACGTGGAATTTCACATAAAATTTCAAGTTTTGTATTACCATTAGGTGCAACATTGAATTTTGACGGTACAGCACTTCTTCAAACTGTTGCTGTAATATTCTTGGCTCAAGCATATGGAGTTCCTCTAACTCCATTCTTAGTTATCCAAATTGCATTATTAGCAATTGTTGCATCAAGTACTTGTGCTGGTATTCCTGGCGGTGGTTTGATTACTATAGCACTTATTCTTAACGGAATGGGATTAAGTCCGGAACAATTAGTTGCTGGATTTGCATTCTTATTCACTATCGAAAGAATTACAGATATGTTCAGAACAACATTAAACGTTACATCAGATACTGTTGTTGCTGCAACTATTGCGGATAATGAAAATGAAATCAATTATGATTTATTAAATAATCCTCAAGCCTATGAAGAAATTGCATAAAGAGGCTTTGTTTATGCATTCAGAAACTGATAAAATAGCTTCAAAATGGCTTGGCAAAAGATCAAACGGCAGTGAAGAATATGATTCTTCACTGCTTGTTGCTGTACCGAGACAAGAAAACAGATCTCAATACAACATAAAAAATAACAACTTACCATTTATAGGCTGGGATGTCTGGCATGCATATGAATTCTCAGCAATGACAAAGAATTGTATTCCGGTCACAAGACTTTTGAAACTCAAATACAATTGTAACAATGACTTTATTGTTGAATCAAAATCTCTAAAACTGTATCTAAATTCATTCAATATGACAAAAATAGGTAACAACATTGAAGAATGTTTGGCTTACTGTAAAAAAATGATAGAAACCGATTTGAGTAATAAACTTCAAACTGAAGTTACAGTTAATTTTATTGATAATTCAACAGATAGAACAGAAATCTTTTCAAAATTTGAGAATATAATGAGATTTGTTGATGAAAATTCAGTAACAATCTCAACATTTAAAGAATCTCCGGAATTAATCAAATATAAAGAAACACAAGAGATTAAAGAGCATTATTTAATGTTTGATTCACTACGCTCAAATTGTCGAGTAACTCATCAACCGGATTTTGGCGATGTTTTTATTTACTATAAGTCATCAAAATTTATAGAAGAAAGTAGCTTACTTCAATATTTGGTTTCATTTCGCTCCGAATACCATTTTCATGAAGAATGTTGCGAAATGATTTACAAGCGTCTATTTGACATACTAGATGAATCCGATGAATTATTTGTATGCGCTTTATACACAAGAAGGGGCGGAATAGATATTTGTCCTGCACGTTGGAGTAAAAACTGTAAAATTGATGATGTTTATACTCTATTAGATTTGAATAAATACGCAAGATGTGGAATTAAGCAATAGGAGTTCAATTTGAATAATAGAGATTTTGGGAATCGAGGAGAAGATATCGCTTGTGAATATCTTATAAAAAATGGATACGAAATCATTGAACGAAACAAGCATTTTTCTCGAGCTTGCGAAATCGATATAATTGCAAAAATAAAAAAGAAAATCGTTTTTGTTGAAGTTAAAACCAGAAAAACAGAAAACTTTGGATCTCCAATGGAAGCAATAACAAAAACTAAATATAACAATATTAAAACTGGCGTATTATCTTATGTTACCGAAAATAATATTAAAGATTTTCAGATTGATGCAATTGGAATTGTTTTATATCCAAACTTGCAAATTCAACATTTAAAAAATATATAAAAAGATTGTAAATATATATTTGAAAAACAAGACCTTTTTTTGCTTTTTTGATAAAATATATATTATACAAGAATAGTGTGTGAAAAGATTAGGTGATATGAAAGAACGTATATTATTATTTTTGATAGTTTTGGCATTGACTGTATTTATTTATATATTCCAAAACTATACTGTTTGGGGTTTGGCTATCCTTGTTTGTATTATGGGACTTTATGGGCTATCAACTTCAATTGCAACTAAAATAAAAAGAAGAAATGCTCTAAAAAATCCAAAAGAAAAAAATGAAAGTTACAAACCATTTATATCTATAATGATTCCGGCCCACAATGAAGAATCCGTAATCGGTAATACTGTTGAAACAGTTTTAGGATTAGATTATCCAAATTTTGAAATCATTGTTATTGATGATAGAAGTACTGATAATACAGCTTCTGTAGTAAAAGCACTTGAAGAAAAATATCCAAATAAAGTTATTGCATTTATTCGTGATAAAAATGCTTTTCCGGGGAAATCTGCAGTACTAAATGATGCATTAACTCTTGCAAAAGGGGAAGGAATCCTAGTATTCGATGCAGACGCAACAATGGAAAAAGATTTTTTAACTAATCTTGTTTATGAATTAGAACCTAAAGACGTAGGTGCAGTTCAAGCACGTAAAGTTGTTAGAAATAAAGATATAAATTTATTAACCAGATGTCAGAACAACGAAATGACAATGGATACACATTTCCAAGTAAGTCGTGACGCAGTAAAAGGTGCAGTTGAACTTAGAGGTAATGGTGAACTAATTAAAAGAACTGCATTGGAAGATATTAACGGTTGGAATAATTACACAATAACTGATGATCTTGATATGTCTACCAGACTACATATTAAAGGTTGGGACGTACGTTTCTGCCACGACACCATTGTGTACGAAGAAGGCATTATGTATCTGTCGCCTTTATACAGACAACGCAGACGCTGGCTTGAAGGAACAATTCGCAGATACCTGGAATACTTTGGAGATATTCTTACATCAAAGAAAATGTCTTTACGTGTAAGATTAGACATGATAGCCTACATTTCAGAATTCATTATGCCAGCTTGGTTCATTATTGAAATCGGGATTCTACTAATGAAAATCCTTGTTAAAGGCGCAACTCCACATATTTTAATGTCTTCCGTAATTATGGGGGCTATTATTGGATTTGGATTCATGGTAGCATGCAGGTATAGCTTAAGAAGATATGATAATTTATCAAGAAAAGATGCGTTAATCCAAGCTGTTGAAACATCAATTTACCTTCTTGTAATTTGGTTCCCACTGGTTTTATTTATTGGAACAAAAATTTTATTTATGAAAAAAGATATGAACTGGGGTAAAACCGCACACGGATTGGTTCAACATGAACACGCAATACAAAAAGCTAAAGAAAAAATCAAAAAAGCTAAAGATGAATTAAAGAATTTATTACTAAACAGATAGGAGAAATAAATGACAACATTAACTATTGAAGATGTAAAAGATAAAATTAGAGCAGTTCCTAATTTCCCCAAAGAAGGAATTATCTTCAGAGATATCACAACCGGATTGAAAGATGCTGAAACAATGAAAGTTATGATTGATTATCTTTGTGATCAGTACAAAGATTGTAAAATCGATTATATAGCAGGAATTGAAAGCCGTGGATTTATCTTTGGGATGCCAATGGCTTACAAATTAAACTGTGGATTTATTCCGGTTAGAAAACCAAACAAATTACCTGCAGAAACAATCAAAGAATCTTATGATTTAGAATACGGAACAGATACAATAGAAATCCACGCAGATGCAATTGAAGAAGGTGCTAATGTTTTAGTTGTTGATGATCTTCTTGCTACAGGTGGAACAGCACAAGCGGCTTGTTCATTAGTAAGAAAAGCCGGAGGTAATCTTGTTGGAGCAGCTTTCCTTATTGAATTGGAAGGTCTTCAAGGTAGAAAAAAATTAGACAATTGCGGAAAAGTAATTTCTATGTTACAATATTAGCAAATTAACAACTCAGGAGATTAAAAAATGAAAAAATTTGCAATTATTACAGCATTAGTATTATTTGGAACTCAAGTATTTGCAGCTCAAGCTAATACAAATGTTAATTACAATAAAAAACCGGCTCAAAAAACTCAAGCTGTAAACCAAACAAAACAAAATAATTCATCAGTAAAACAACAAGATGATAATTATTTATTAAAATATAACATTAATGATTTAGAAGCAGCTCCATGGTTAAATGGCGGTAAAAGAAAAATTTAACAAAAACATACTAATAGTAAAAAACTCTCTAACATATAGTTAGGGAGTTTTTATTATATTTATAAAATTTAATTTACTTAACATAAAAACTAGCATTTACATTTGAATATATTGTTATAACACCAGATTCAATATTTAGAGAGGCACCGCTTGCAGCTTCTGGAACCGCACCATCCATCATGGCAGATTTCATTAAAGTATTTCTAGCATAACTAACATTCTGATAACGATTTACAGTACAAGATGTATCGATATTTTTAATTCCGATTACGCTTGTTCCCGCTGCAGAAGCAACAATAGCTGCTCTTTTTCTCGTTTGAGTAGTTGCTTTTGAAAGTAACTCTGCACATTGTTCATCTTTTTCTGCTAAACTAAAATTTAAACTATCAACATTTGTAGCTCCTAAAGCTAATGATTTATCTATTAGTACAGATATTTTATCAATAGATTTGGTATGAACAATTATATTATTTGAAACTTCATATTTTTGAAAAATTCTTTTCCCACTTTCATAAGTATAAGAAGGGCGTGCAGAATAATTAGAAGTTTTTAAATAATCACCATCAGCAGGCGCTATATTCACTTTTAAATACTGATAAACTTTATCTGAAATTTCTTTATTTTTACGAACAGCTTCTGACATAGATTTTTTATCATCTGTTTTTATAGCAATAGATATCTCAACTGTATCAGGAGATACTTCCTTTTCAGCGGTATACGATACAGAAATATAACCTTTTTCAATTTCGTTATTTAAAGCTCCAGCCGGCAATGTTGTAAAAGGCACAACAAATGTTGCAGCACATAATAGTGATGCTATAATACTTTTTTTCATAAACCCTCCTTTTATTCTTATAGTTTAGAAACAGTTTCTTCTTCTTTATTTTCAACAGATATATCATCAGAAGTTCTTATTGGTGAAGACATATGAGACAAATCTTTATCAATAACAGAATTATTATTTTTTTCGAAGCTATCTGATTTTTGAACCATAGTATTTATTTTTTTCATTTTAGAATGAATTTTAGCTTTATTGATAATAGAATTCAATTCATCGTCGCTCAAAGTTGGAGGTTCTTTAAACGAAATTGCAAACCCTTTTTTAGAAAGAATACAATATGAAATTGCAACAATCCCCCATAATAATACACCTTGTAAAAGATTCAATACAGGAAACATTAATGATGATACAAGATATTTATTCCACATATATTGAGCCACAAAACCAGGGAAAATAACAAACCCTGCAAATAAACATACACCGATAAATGCTGCTGTAATTAAACCTCTAATTCCGTCAATTTGTATAATTTTCATAATAATCTAAAATCCTTTTATTTTATCATTTCAAGAAAATCATCTTCTGTCAATATTATAACACCTAAATTCTGAGCTTTGTCCAATTTTGAACCTGCATTTTCGCCTGCCAAAACATAAGATGTTTTCTTAGAGACGGAAGATGAAGTCTTTCCGCCATTCAATTTGATTATCTCACTGGCTTCATCTCTTGTCATATTTTGTAATGTTCCGGTAAGAACAAAAGTTTTACCTTGTAACTTATCAGATTTAGGTTTAACTTTTGCTGTAGGGTTAACACCTAAAGCCTTTAATTCCTCAATCAATTTTAAATTTTCAACATCACAAAAATATTCATAAATAGTTTTTGCAATAATATCTCCAATACTCTCGATTGATGACAATCGTTCTAAAGTTGCAGATTTAATATCATCAAGATTTCCAAATTCACCAGCAAGAATTTCAGCCGTTTCTTTTCCCACATGGCGAATTCCTAGTGCTGTAAGTAATCTATTTAATGGCTGAGTTTTACTATTTTGAATAGCTGTATAAATATTTGATGCTGATTTATCTTTTATTGAATCCAATTGTAACAAATCATCCATCGTTAACTTATACAAATCTGCAAAATTTGATATAAACTTTTTATCATATAATTGATGAATCAAAGCTGGTCCGACAAAATCAATATCCATAGCCTCTTTACTAGCCCAATACTCTATTTTTGCACAAACTAATTGGCTACAGTTAGGATTTTCACAGTAAAGAGCAACTTCGCCTTCTTTCTCAATCAATGGAGCGCCACATGCCGGACAGGATTTTGGAGGCAAATATTTAGGTAAAGATTCATGAATATTAGTATCCATAACTTTTATTACTTTAGGTATGATTTCTGCAGCTTTTTTTATAAGAACAGTATCACCTATACGAATATCAAGTCTTTTTATTTCATCAAAATTATGTAAACTTGCTCTGGAAACAGTACTTCCAGCAAGCTGAACGGGTTCAAGAATTGCAACAGGAGTTATTATACCGGTTTTTCCGGTATTCAATTCAATATCAAGAAGTTTTGTTGTAACTTCTTCAGGTGGGAATTTAAATGCAGTTGCCCATTTTGGAGCTCTGGCTGTAAAACCTAAATCCTTTTGAACCGCAATATCGTTAATTTTAATAACAACACCATCTGTTGCATAATCAAGAGAGTATCTTTTTTCCTCCCACTCTTTACAATAATCAATAGCACCTTGAATATTTTTTACCAAACGAATATTAGGATTAACCTTGAACCCTAACTCTTTTAATTTCATCATTCCATCGTAATGAGTTTTGATTTGCTTATCTTCAGAATTTTCAAAAATTCCGGTATAAGTAAACATAGACAAATCTCGTTTTGCTGTAATTGTACTGTCCAATTGTCTTAAAGATCCACTTGCTGCATTTCGAGGATTTGCAAAAACTTTTTCACCTTTCAATAACGCTTCTTCATTAAGTTTTTCAAAAGAAGTTTTTGGCATATAAATCTCCCCACGGACTTCAAGAGTTTTATTATCAAAAAGCTTCAAAGGAATAGCTTTTACTGTCTTTAAGTTTTGAGTAATATTTTCACCGGTAATACCATCGCCTCGGGTAACTCCAAGAGTAAACAACCCTTCAGTATAAGTTAAAGCAATCGCCAAACCATCAATTTTCAATTCACAAACCAATTCCAATTCGCGATTGTCATATTGCTTACAAATCTTTTCGTACCAAATAATAAGCTCTTCGTCATTATAAGTGTTATCCAAACTGTATAATCTATACTTATGAGTATGTGAAAAGAATTTTTTGCTAACAGAGCCGACTCGCTGAGTAGGGCTATCCGGACTTTTTAAAAGAGGATATTGCGCCTCAAGTTCTTTTAGCTCTGAAAATAAGTTATCATATTCAAAATCACTTAGATAAGGATTTTCTTCTACATAATATTTATAATTACTTTTATTTATTTCATCTTTTAAATACTCAATACGTTTTTCAACAGACATATTCAAAAAGTTACTCCATTATCATTAAAAGTTCGCGTATAACCTTAGTAGCAACAGCAGTTGAAGCTCCAGAAGCATCATAATCAGGTGCTAATTCAACAACATCCGCCCCTACAATATTGAAATCCTTCAAATATTTAAACCAGCCAACTAATTCATTAAAGGTCATTCCCCCAACTTCCGGAGTACCTGTGCCTGGCATGATTGAAGTATCTAAACAATCAAGATCAACGGTTACAAAAATATTCTTATCTTTCAATGAATCTAAATCGCTATATTCATGACATAGAGTATTATGTTTTTCCATAAACTCCCATTCTTCTTTCATTCCAGAACGAATACCAATTTGTTTAATGTTTTCAGGTTTAACAAATTTAGAAATATGTCTTATTACAGCGCTATGAGACATTTCTTCACCCATATATTCTTCTCTAAGATCGGTATGAGCATCAAAATGTACAACAGCCAAATTATCATAGAACTTGGAAACAGCTTTCACTTCAGGTAAAGTTACCAAATGCTCCCCACCAATTCCGAAAACTTTCTTACCGTCATTATAAATATCTTCAACATTTTTTTCTATTTGTTCTAATGTTTTATAAGTATTACCAAGAGGAAATTCCAAATCGCCCGCATCATGGAAATTAACATCGGCTAATTCTTTATCAAATACCGGTGAATATTCTTCTAATCCCCAACTTGCAAGCCTAATTTGTTCAGGTGCAAACCTGGAACCGGGACGATATGATACAGTTCCATCAAAAGGAAGTCCCAACATAACAATATCTGATGTATTATAATCCGGATTTTGCGCCATCCATGTTCTATCTAAAAAAGGTCCTCTTAACATTAAATTATTCTCCTTAATATCCCTATAGTTTAATAATACTATAAACATAAACATTAAACACATCTCTATATAATGCCTGTTCATAATGACAAATTCATACATACAGATGTTTTTTAACATCAAAAAGTGTTAAAATTCTTTAAAACACTTGCATGTCTAAGAATTTTGAATATAATTGACTTGTACACTAAGAAAAGGAGTTTTATTATGAACAAAGAAGAATTAGTACAAGAGATTTCTAAAAAAGCTAACGTTACACAAAAAGAAGCTGCTGAAGTTTTATCTTCATTAGTTGATACTATTCAAAAAACAGTTGCTAAAGGTAAAAAAGTAACTTTAGTTGGTTTTGGTACTTTCGAACCACGCAAAAGAGCTGCTAGAACTGGTAGAAACCCTCAAACTGGTAAAGAATTAAAAATTCCTGCAAAAACAGTTCCTGCTTTCTCAGCTGGTAAAAAATTCAAAACTATTGTTAACGGAAAATAATTCTTTTACAAATTTGAATATAATTGTTGAGGCTTTGATGATATATCAAAGCCTCTTTTTTCAGCAATAAAAAATCATATTCCAGATTTTTTTGATATAATAAATAAAAAGTTTTAGGGAGAAGAGAATTTATGTTGGATAGTATATTAGCAGCTTTAATTAGTTGGATAGAGCACGTTATTACAGTAATGGGACCTTTTGGCATTGCACTATTAATGGCAATTGAGTCATGCAATATACCACTACCATCAGAAGCAGTTTTACCTTTTGCAGGCTACTTAGTTTCTAAAGGAGAAATGGGTTTCCATATGGCCTCATTTGCAGGAGCGATAGGTTGTGTAATAGGGTCAATTCCATCTTATTACTTAGGATATTTTGGAGGAAGAAGCTTCTTTGAAAAATATGGGAAATATGTTTTAGTATCAAAAAAAGATTTGGATGAAGCTGATAAATGGGTCGAAAAATATGGGGATTGGGCTTTCTTTATTTGCAGAATGCTTCCAGTTATCAGAACTTTCATATCTCTTCCTGCAGGAATTTTAAAAGCGAAAAAAAGAACATTCTTTACACTAACTTTCTTAGGCTCATTGATTTGGAGTTATTTATTGGTTTATGTCGGAGTTAAGCTTGGAGAACACATTGATAAACTAAAAGCAATATGGCACAAATTTGATATTGTAATCATTGCAGGTATATTGATTCTTGGTGGAATATATATCTACAAACATATTAAACATTTAAATGAAGAATAATTTATACAACAGAAGAGTGACAGTCAGTTCCGCCCGTTTTTATCAAATTATACTTATCAGCTAATTTTTCTATTTGATTAGGGTTAGAAAACTTGATATACTTTCTCCAACGTGGATATGGATAATAAACCTCTATACCATCTAACCCCATGGCTACTAAATCTTTTACAAAATCTTCGAGACTAACAGCCCAACAACATGCCGGATGCGCAAGAACAGCAATACCACCGGCATCGTGTATTGCAGAAATAAGATCTCTTAAATTTCGTCTTGCAAAAATTCTAACAATATCCGCCTCAGTTTCTTTTTTAGATTTTGCATAAAATGGTTTCAATTTAGAATTATTAATATCAACCCCATAAGCCAAAAGATGAAGAAAAATATATTTATACCAGACATCAAATTCGACACCAACTATTGCTTTTGAATTAGGGTTATCAATATGTCCTTGAATTGTATTATGATCAGTAATTGCATAGTATTTATATTTTTCATTTGCAAAATTTTCTATCTCATGAAATGATGCTTTTCCATCAGAATAGGTCGAATGTATATGTAAGTTTATTCTATTATTTATGTAATCTTCTTTAGTAAATGAATTTAGTAATTCTGAAACATTTGTCATTTAAAAGTACTTTCTTTATATTTAACCCTATTTGTAATAAAATAATGTTACAACAAAGGAGATATTATGTCTAAATATAAAATTAAGAATAGCCTATGGTTTGTATTATTTGAAGGTATAAAAATTTATTTTTCAAACATTGATAAGTTTTTCATTTACATGCTATTTCCTGTTCTAGGACAAGTTGTAGGTATAATTTTAGCCTTTGCATTCTCATTAGGCTTTGCAGAAAAAATTGTAAACAAAGTCGATAATCCGATTCACGCATTATTATTAGTATTACTTCTTGCTATTCCAGGATTGCTAATATTTGCAAAAGCATTTTGGGATTATATGGTTGCATATGTCGCATTGAACTCTATGACAGAAGGTGCAGTCACAACAGGTCGAGTATACGATTTCAAATCTCATAACGAAGTTGCAACAAACAGAACTCTTCCTTATGTTGGATTTTTAATTATTATAAGCTTGTTGATGTCTATCGGCTCAAGCATATTTTTTATAATTCCGGGTTTTGTACTATGGATTTATTGTATTCTTGTATTCCAAGTATTTACATTTGAACCCGATTTAAAATTCTTTGACATATTTAAAAGAAGCTTTTTATTGGTAAAAGGAAACTGGGGTAGAACTTTTTTATTAATGTTCATTTTAGCTTTCTTTTCTTTATACATTCTAACAGAAGGTATCACTGTTGTTTTTGATTACTTAAATTTAACTGACAGCATTTGTAAATTATTTAACTTCATAACAAATACTATTCCATTGGATTTCGTAAACAAGGTTTTGGTATATTTAAAAATGCCTATTGTAACAAATGATATGATATCAAAGTGGATATTTGTATCAATTTTGGGATGTATCGTAAGTGGTCTTACATTACCAATAAGAAGTATTTGCTGGTCATTGTGGTATAAAAACCTTTCAGACTTAAAAGATTCTAAACCTCAAGTTACAACTAAAAAATCAGCAAAAGCAACAAAACGTTCATCTAACAATTCAGAAGGTATTTAAAAATGTTTATTTGCAAGAATTGTAAATCTATAGATAAATTTGAACTAATGTTTTCACCTGACTATAACGGGAACAGAGATTTTAGTCAAAGATACAACGAAAAAAATGAAATTGAAATTACAGTTGACGGATACATTTTTGTTCCTGATTTACAATTTATGAATGAACATGCAGTATGTCGTTATTGCGGGCAAATATACAGCTGGGACTACAATTAAATATTAAGGAGAATATATGACAAGATTAGAAAACAGAAAAAATGATGAAACAAGAACAGTTAAGTTCACAAGAAATTATACAAAACATGCTTTAGGCTCAGTATTAACAGAATTTGGAGATACTAAAGTAATAACAACAGCATCAGTAGAAATAGGAAAACCCAAATGGATGTCAAAAGATGATGCCAGAGGATGGTTAACTGCAGAATATTCATTACTACCATCATCAACATCAACAAGATGCCAAAGAGAAAGATCAAAAGTTTCTGGTAGAACTCAAGAAATCCAAAGACTTATAGGTAGAAGCTTGAGAGCTTGTGTTGATTTAGAAAAAATGCCAGATGTTACAATTACAATTGATGCTGACGTTATCCAAGCAGATGGAGGAACCCGAACAGCAAGTATTTGCGGAGGTTTCGTAGCACTGTCCGACGCTATTGAAAAATTACTTGCAGATGGAACTTTGAAAGAAAACCCTATTTTAGAACCAATCGGAGCAATTTCTGCAGGTATAGTAGATGGCGAAGTTCGTCTAGACTTGAACTACGAAGAAGATTCACATGCTCAAGTTGACTCAAATGTTGTACTCACTAAAAGTGGTAAAATCATTGAATTTCAAACTACTGCAGAAGGTGAACCTTACGAATTTGAAAAAATGATGGAAATATTTAATATAGCAAGTAAAGGTATTTCTGAAATTATTGAAAAATATTAATTTTCCAGTTAAAATTTTTTTTATGATTAAGCGTACATTTTTAATTTCCGTTTTAATGTTTATACCGATAGTTGGACTAGCTAAAAACGCAGACATGGATGAGATTTATTCAACTCAAGGAATTGAAATAGAAACTTCAGCTGAAAAATCGAAAATAATAACAGAAGAAAAAAATGAACAAAAACAGGATAAAAATCGTTCTAAAATATATATTCTAAATAAGAAAAAAATAGAAATTGAAGAATTTAGAAAAAACAAAAAACAAAAAGAATTAGAATACTTAGAGAAAAGGTTAGAACTAAAGAAAAATAAATTGGAAAACAGATTTCCAGTTCAAGAAAAAGGAGAACAAAAATGAAAAAATTATTAGTTTCATTGATTGCAGTATCAATTTTATCATTTGGAGCTGCTGCAAATGCTGGCACAGTTTCAAATGCATTAAACAATGCAGCTTCTAAAATAAACCAAAAAGAACAACAGTTAAATAATTCTCAAAAAGAAGCAGCAAAAAAACAAGAACAAAGACAAAAAGAAATGCAAGCTCAAAGAGAAGCTAATCAAAAAGCTTTAGAACAAAAAAAACAAGAGATTCAAAAACAACAAGAACAAGCTAAAAAAGATGCAGAAAAAAGACAACAAGAAAGACAAAAAGCTGTTCAACAAAAGAAAGATGCTTGGAATACTTTAATTGGTAAATAATATTTATAATATTTTAAAATTGATTATAAAGCGGGACAAAATCCCGCTTTTCTATTGCTCATAAACTTTGTCTGTGATACCATTATAAACGTCAGACTTTAGGAATAAATATACATGTTGATTAGCAATAATATCAAAACAATGAAAGGTTCTAAAATTGCAATCGAGACCCTAAAAAATTTGGGTGTTGATACTATTTTTGGATACCCGGGAGGTATTGTTTTAGATTTGTACGATGAATTATATCATCAATCAGATATAAAACATGTATTAGTTCGTCATGAACAATCTGCAGTTCATGCAGCGGAAGGCTATGCGCGTACTACAGGAAAATGTGGAGTAATTCTCGTTACTTCTGGGCCTGGAGCAACAAATACTGTATCAGGTATTGTTAACGCTTATATGGATGGGTATCCGCTAATTGTTTTAACAGGGCAAGTATTTAAACATTTTATTGGTAAGGATGCATTCCAAGAGGCTGATATTTGCGATATTACAAAATCATGCACAAAAAAAGTTTTTCAAGTAACAGAACTTTCACAACTACAATCAACATTAATTGAAGCATTCTCTATTGCTAACTCAGGTAAAAAAGGGCCTGTTGTTGTTGACTTAGCAAAAAACATTTTTTCAGAAACCACTGAATATAAAGAATTTAGCATACCACAGTATAATACAACAGAAATTTCAAATAATGATATTTCAAGAATAATGAAACATATTTTTTCAGCATCTAAACCTGTCATTGTTTCAGGTGGAGGAGTTACTCATTCTTCGGCTGAAGATGCTCTATACAAATTTGTCAAAAATCTAAACATTCCTGTTGTTGATACAATGATGGGATTAGGAACTTATCCACAAAATGACGAAAATTATCTTGGCATGATTGGTATTTTTGGAGATAATTCTGCTAATCAAGTACTAAGAGATTCTGATTTAATTATTTCACTGGGTGCAAGATTTAATGATCGAATAACTTGCAAATTTATAGAAGCTGACTTTGAAAATAAATTTATCCAAATTGATATAAATAGTTTTGAGATTTCACGTAATATTACAGCTATAGATTCTATTGTTGGCGATATTAAAGATATTTTGAATAAAATGAACGCGATTATTGAATCTTCATCGCATTCAAAATTTGATCAATGGCTTAATGCTACTAAAACTCTTAAAACTTTAAATATAAAAAGACAACGCAATACTAATTTAATGCATTCATTTGAAGTTATTAGAAAAATTGATGAATTTACAGCTGGAAAAGATTTAATATTCACATCTGAAGTTGGTCAACATCAATTATGGGCAGTTCAAAATCTCACATTTTCTAAAAATCGTAAAATTTATGTTTCAGGAGGATCCGGTACAATGGGGTTTGGTTTCCCTGCGGCTATTGGAGCAGCTATAGCTAATCCTAAATCTCCTGTTATTTGCATCTCAGGAGATGGTTCATTCCAAATGAGTATGCACGAATTGGCAACTTGTGTTGATTACAACTTAGACTTAAAAATATTTATCTTAAATAACGGATATCTCGGAATGGTAAGA
>JAAVBM010000053.1 GCA_014803505.1 bacterium
CTCCAACCAATAATGTTCATGAGTTATACATTCGTAAATACGTTCGATTATACCAATGCAGCCGGCGTAAAAATAAATGCAAGTCCGGCCCATAGTATCCAATTGAATCCAAGCGTAAGGTTTATCGCCAATGCCAAAAACGGCTGGCAGCCATACGCAAGCGTAGGAATGGTCTGGAACGTAATGAATGAAAATAAAGTAACAGCAAATGCAGTTCGCTTACCAGAAATGAGTATGAAACCATACGTAGAATACGGAATCGGTATCCAACGAAACTGGAAAGATAGATTCACAGCCTTCGGTCAAGCAATGCTTCGCCATGGAGGCAGAAACGGTGTAGCATTAACCGCAGGTTTCCGTTGGGCAATTGGTAAAGATGATCAAGAACACGTTCACGATAAAGTTCAAGCTCCAACAACAGAACGCAAGGTTGTTAAACAATTAACTCCAAACCAAAAAATGGCACTGTCCAGTAAAAAGAATACTTCAATAACATCAAATAATGCTAGTTTGAAACAAGTATTGTAGTAATATATATAAACAGGGCTCATTATATAATAGTGAGCTCTGTTTTTTATCTCTAATAGTAAATAAAAAAGACCTGCTTGGCAGGTCTTAAAATCTATTCTTCGATAGGTGGTTTTTTATCACATCTGCATTGAGGTGGCATTGGAGGTCTTTTGTGGAAATCTCCTCTGTGATGTTTTGCAAATTCTTGTTTTCTTTCAGCTTTAAGTTCGTTTAGTTTTTTTAGTTGTTTGTCAGTTAAGATTGATTCAAATTCTTTTTTGTTTTGTAATCTTAAATCTCTTAGCTGTTGTCTTAATGCTTGAATTTCTTGATCTTTTACTTTTAATTCTTCAAATATTGGTTTTGCAGCTTCTCTTTGTTTCTCTCTTAGTAGCTTTACTTTCTCTTTTTGTTTTTCGGTTAAGTTTAATTCTGTTTCAAGTTTTTTAAAATCGCATCTAGGTTTATGCATTTTTTTGAAATTTTGAGGATGTGTTGTTGGAATTTCGATAGCACAAGGAGGTTGTTTTTCTTCAGGACAAACTTCTTGAGCAAAAACTTGGTTTGTACATGTTATTGCAATTACACCTGCTAAAATTAATAGTTTTTTCATTTTTAATCCTTTCTCATAGCTTTTATGATTGTCGCACATTTGTATAACGATTACATTTTGAAAAAGTTCATTTTTTGTTAAATGAGAAATATAGCAATGCTTTTAGGGTAATCTGAGCTTATTGCTGATGTTAAGAAAATTTACAATTATGTGACTATCTCAAATGGGTTATAAACATGTAATGACATGCTTTAACCAAAATGCTAATAATTTTATAAAATGAAATTTGCCCGCACATGATAAATATGATAACATGGTAGTATAAGCTATTTTTAGCTTTCCAGAGAGAAATTATGTCAAAAAAAGATAAGAAGTCCCTGAAAAAGAAGAAAGTTCAGGGTGATAGTAAAACTACACAAGCTTTACGTATGGCAGCTTTGACCGGTTTGGCTATGGTGACCGGAGGTGCTCCAGTTTTAGCTGCGGATAGTATACCAATCTCGGTATCTGAAAATACAACAAATAATTTAATTGACGTTACCTCGACAGGTGACGATATTAAGTCTGGCATAAATGTTCGTGGAACAGCTAAAGAAATACGAGCAAATTTTAAAGATGGCAGATTGAATATCTTGAATTCGGATAATTATAGTGCTTCTGTTATAGTATCTGAAGTAAATAGTTCAATCGGGACATTAAACACAACATTTGATGGAACAACAATAACCTCTCAACAGGATTTTTCCGGTGCATTAATTCGTGTGATGGGAGATGTTACTTCTATAACCCCAAATATAAAAAATAATACATTTACAAGTTCTGGTTCTCTGGAGGGTGCTCTTGTTGATATTGACCAAATTGGTAGTGTTAATTCAATCTCTTCTACTGCAGGAAACGGTTTTGTCGGAAACTCAATAAGCGTAACCGGTAATGCTAGTGTTGTTGGTGGTATGATTAACAGCCATGGTACGATTGGTTCAATTTCTAATACTACATTTTCCGGTAATACTGTCACTTCTGCTAATGGAAATATCAGCGGTGGTACAATTTCAAACTTAGGAACAATAACAGGTGATTTAACTAATTTAACTTTCAATGGTAATACTATTGCCTCAACTAACGGTAATGTTCAAGGTGCAGCCTTATATAATACAGGCTTCATTAATGGTAAAATTATAAACTCTACATTTACAAATAACACTGCTCGTACAACATCAGGTCAAGCTCAAGGTGGTGCTATTTATACAACTACTGATTTATATATTTCAGGTAATAATGGGACTACAACTTTCCAGAATAACAAAGTTATTGACAGTCAAGGAACAAGAAATCAAGCTATTTATGTTGATTCTCGTATTGCACGTATAACCCTTGATGCGACAAATAACGGTAAAATATATGTGTACGATAATATTGAAGGGGTAGAAGGTTATGGTTTAACTCTTTCAGGTGATTCGTCAGGTAAAATCGGGCTTTATGGTGATATAAATAATGCTAACGTAACCGTAACCGGTGGAAATATAGATTTTGTAAACTCAAAATATTCAGACTTTAACTTTGGTCAATTTACGTCAAGTTCAAATGCAAAATATGCAATTGATTTGAATGTTGAAAGCGGAAAAGCAGATAATTTTACAGTTAGTGCAGGTTCTTCAGGTACAATTGTAATTGATAAGTTAAATCGATTAGGAAACTGGTCAGATGAAAGTAAGTTAATAAAAATATTAACAGCTTCTGAAGCCGATAATGTAAGTTTGTCATTGACGCAAAATGCAATAAATAACTTTGCAAGTAGTGAAACTCGAAGAGTAACTTGGAATGATGAAATACCTACAGCATTATCTTGGGGTGATAGTATATACAAACACGAGCGCGATGATGTAATTCATCGAACAATATCTGCTGTGGCTTCTGAATATGGTGGAAAAGTAAACAGCTTACAGTATACAGTTACAACAACTCAAGGGGTAGCAACAAGTTCAATTCTGGGTGATACACTTCGTTTGATGAACCAATCAAATGGTGATAGAAGCTTTACTGCAAATACTTCCCGTAACACACATACTGTAGCAGAGAACTTAGGTTCTACAGGTACAGGTACATTTAATATTGTGGGGGTAAAAGATCCGTCAATCGGACTTATTACTTCAACTATTGACGCTGATGGACATAGTTTGTTCCAACTGAATAATGCTTCTACATTGAAACTGTCTGACCTAATAATAACGGGAGCAGCAGATACTGCAGGCAGTGTTTTGAATGTTACAAATTCGAATGCAGTTGTTGATTTGAGGAATGTACAAATTAACAATTCCGGTTCAAATGCAATTTATAATAATGGTACTATTAATATTTATGGTAATACTTATGGAGCGGATTATAGTAATAGATCCCTTGGTACAAGTATCACAGGTAACGGTACTTTAAATATTTTAAATAACGGTTCTGGTTCTCTAACTTATTTTTATTTAGAAAGTGGTATGAGTATTACTCAAAAGGCAGTTAATATTGGTGGTAGTTCAGTATTAGGTGCTTATAGCAAAACTCCGATATATGCAGCTTTGACAAATAACGGTAGCTATTGGGGGATTCCGGATAACTTCAAACAAGATGTTGTTAATAATGGAAACATGACTTTATCTACTGGGACTTTAAGCTCTAATGTAACCGGTACGGGTACTTTTACTTTAGGTACCAACAGTACAATTACTGCAAATGCCCTTGTAAGTAACAAAATTACAATGAGCACCGGTTCAACATTAAATATATCAGCGGATAATGTTGAGGGGAACATAACGCATTACGGACAGCTTGCCAACCGAAGTACAATTAATTTATCCGGTGGTACTTTAAAACATAATATTACTGGTTCATTGGGTTTAACAAATATAACAGGTGATGTAATTGCTGAAGGTTCTATTTTATCTGCATTAAACATTGCAGCAAACAGTTCACTCAGAATCGGTGCATCTAATGTAGGTCCAAAAACATCAAGTGCAAATATTGTAAATAACGGAACTATATACTTAACTGACGGTACTTTGACTTCTATTATCAGTGGCGGTAATACGTATATTGATGGTGATGTAACATTAGGCAATACTGATGGATTTAGTGTAAATTCAAGTGTTATAATCAATACGGCAAAAACTCTTACTGCAACAAATGTAAGCAAATTAACCGGCGGTACAATAGTTAATAACGGTACATTTAATATTAACAGCGGAACCTTAAGCCGAGCATTGTCAGGAACAGGTACAACAAATATTCTGGGTTCTGTGATTAATAATGTAGCACTGAATAATATCATAAATATCACATCTGCAGGTCAGTTGACTACGAGTGCAAGCAATATTATGGGGAACTTAAATAACTCAGGCTTATTGTTATTCAATGGCGGTACATTAAGTCATTCCATAAGCGGCACAGGTACTACAAAATTTAATTCCGGCTCTACTGTTGTAAGTGACTATATTAACCAATCAATGGTTGTGGGGACTGCAAGTGTTACTTTCCAAAAAGCAGATTACGTAGGAGCTAATGTTTCACCTGCCGATGGTAGTAGTATTACTCTTGGTAGTGGTATTTTATCTCACGTTATATCTTATTCTGCGGCAATTGCAGCAGGTGCAGAGGTAACAATTGCTAATGGCGGTCAGATTACTCACTGGATAAATTTGGGAAGTAATTCAATATTACATATGCATGCTAGCGGTACTACGGGTATTGGTTCAATATTTCCGAGTTCGGGTTCTCATTTGTACTTAACTGGTGGTAGTTTAAATAAATATATCGGTTCGGGTGGTACTATACATATTGTAGGTGATGTTTCTCATTCTGGGTGGTTCTATTCGAACTTCCTTGTAGAAGAAAACGGAGAACTTACAAGAAATATGGATAATACTTTTGTGGGTTCTATAACAAATAATGGTATTTATAATATTTCAGGTGAATTAAACAGAAATATTGCAGGTACCGGAACAACTAAGATAAAAGATAAATTTACTATAGTTAATGGTGGTGCGATTGCAGGTACTTTAAATTTTAATAACGGAACATTGCATACTGATAATGGATATGTTGATGGTACTTATAGTTTTGGTAAATTAACCGGTTCGGGTGTATATAGTTTTGATGCTGATATTACAACAGGCATATCTGATGCATTAGCTGTTTCAGGAGCTTCAACTGCTCGTATTACACCTGAGTTGACATTGCTAAATGTAAATGCTCCGTTTTCTAATACTGTATTCCAAGTTTTAAAAGGAGCATCAGGTGCTCAACTAGTTCTCCCAACCAATTCTTCAACGATTCCTATTATTAATCGTGAAGAAGATTTTATAACATCGGCAACTGTTCATTCTGATGATAGATATGAAATTCGAGATAAACAGGGTGTTGGAACCGGTTCTATGTCACTGGCTTCTACAGACTCTACTGCTGACAGCCTTTCTGTAACAGTTAACAGCATCCAATGGGGTGATACTAAAGTTACTCAAAAGAATATTTTCGATGATTGGATGTTATATGATTCTAAAGATGCAGAAAAGAACTTTATTTTCAATAGTAACAAACAGTCAATTCTATTCTCCGAACAAAATGACCTTAGCCGAACTGTTACCGGAGTTTCAAATATACAGGGTCAGGTTATCAATGATGCAAGATCCAAAATTCAGTTTAATAAAAACTATTCATTTAATATTGCTAATGGTGGAACTTTAAATTTTTCTGATGTTGAGATTGTTTTTATTAACAATGGCACAGGATTTTCTAATAAGTCCGGCGGTATTTTAAACTTCAATAATGTCAAAATATCTGGTACCACTGAGGGTATTGTGAATTCAGGTACCATTGAAAATATGAGTGGGATTTTTACTGGTGCCTCATCTTGTATGTTAAGTAATGGTAGCATTATTAAGAAAATAGAATCTGCCACCTTTGCAGATGCTAGTCACTGGAGTCCTTTTGTAAAAAATACAGGAACAATTGAAAGTATAGAGGATTCTGTATTTAGAAACCTTAGATATAACAACTCCGGTAATTTAGGTGCCTACGATTTATACAACACAGGTACAATTAAAAATATCAGTCGTACCGAGTTTATAAATAACTACCGTATAAATACAGGTGCGGGAACTGGTTATGGTCCAACACTTAACAATACTAATAAAATTGAAAATTTTGTTGATAATAAATTTAGCGGAAACTATATTGGTCACAATGCAAATGTAGGTACCGGTGACGGTCGTGGTGCGGCACTTTATAATACAGGAACTTTCACAAACGGTATTATTGGTTCTTCTAATATTGTTAAGAATAATGATGGTACTTATACTGCTTCTTCAAGTTTTACCGGCAACTATATCAATACTTATGGCGGTTATGGCGGTGCGATTTATAACGAGGGTACAATTAATGTTATTGATAAAACATTATTTGACAGTAATTATATTATTTATAGCCCTAATGTTGACAGATCGGGTCGTGGCGGCGCGATTTATAATGCCGGCAATATAACAGACGGTATTACTAATTCTGTATTCCATAATAATTATATTGAACAAAAAGCTGAAACTAATGTAACTAATGCATCTAATACTGTTTCTGGTGGTGCGATTCATAATAGTAGTACTACATATTTAACCTTAACTAATACTGATTTTATAGGTAACTATATAAAACTGACAAGTGCTGCTTCAGGCGGCTCTGTTCAAAACGCTTATGGTGGTGCTATTTACGGTCGCTTTAATATTAATGGCGGAGTTTTTGACGGTAATTCTCTTCAAGGAAGCGGTTCTTATGTTCGAGGCGGTGCAGCATATTTAACAAATAATTCAACCGTTGATGGTACTGTTTTTAGAAATAACAGAGACAATGGCGGTTCAGGCGGTGCTGTTTATACATCTGATAGTATAAAAATTCAAAATGCTACCTTTGAACAAAACTATGCATCTTCAGGTGGTGCAATTGGTACTCAAGGTTCACTTCTCACTGTTACCGATTCTAATTTTACAGGCAATTGGGCAGGTTCAGGCGGTGCGATTTATCATTATTGGACTGCTAACAATTCTGTATTTAAGAACTCTACTTTTACTGATAACCATGCAGGTAATGGTGGAGCAATCTATAACGGATCTTCTAACGCCGGAGGTGTTTGGAGCATTGACCTTATGTCAGGTTTGACATTTAACAAAAACTATGCAACAAGTACCGGTGGCGGGGCAATTTATAACAATAACCGTTCTATAAATACTATTGAAAATTCAAGTTTTACCGGTAACTACGTTACTTCATCAGGAAACGGTTATGGCGGAGCTATTTATTCTGATGCTAATTTAAGTGCAACTGCAGGGATTAAAGAAATATGGAATACTGTTTTCCGTGACAACTATGTATCAGGAAAAGGTACCGTGGCTGGTGGCGCGATTTATACTAATCGTAATTTAACAATAGGTGCTAAAGATGGCGGCTTAACTGAATTTTCTGGTAACTACGTTCAAAATAACGGCGGAGCTAAAAC
>JAAVBM010000054.1 GCA_014803505.1 bacterium
ATGAACGCACCTCTTTAGCTTCTCCCCTGAAATCTCTCTTTAACCGTCTGTCAAATCGATTACACTCATGAAAGTAATCGCAGCGCATAATCCTGATGCTGATGTGCGTCGGGCAAGCTCCTCCGGAGGTGTATTCTCGCTGATAGCGGAGAAGGTCATCTCGGAAGGAGGTGTAGTCTACGGAGCCGCTTTCAATGAGGAGTGGAAGGTAGAACATCTACGGGTTGATACTATTGAAGGGCTATCGGCCTTGCGAGGCAGTAAATATGTTTACAGCCATGTCGGTTCGGCTTATGAAGATGCGCTTGCAGATCTTGAATCCGGCCTAAAAGTACTATTCAGCGGCACACCCTGTCAGGTAGCAGCCATGAAGAAACGGGCCGGCGAGCGGGAGAATCTCCTTCTCCTCGAAGTGATATGCCATGGTGCTCCCGAACCCATATACTGGGAGCGATATCTTTCGGAACTCTGCAATAAACTCAAAAGAGACATTACAGATATTACTTCTGTAAATTTCAGGGATAAGCGCACGGGCTGGAAAAATTACTCATTCACGGTTAAATTCTCCAATGGCAAGACATTTACACAGCCCCACACTGACAACCTCTATATGCGTGCTTTCCTTAAGGACTTTACCCTGAGAGAAGCGTGCTTCAGGTGTCCATTCAAATATCCGGAAGGTAGTAAGGCCGACATTACATTAGGCGACTGCTGGGGAATAACTCAGATAGCACCGGAGATCGACAATAATCTCGGTACATCCCTGCTCGTCTCCAAGAAAGAAACAGACTGTGAATTTACTTCACACGTAACAAAAGACAAAGATCTATCTTTTCAGGATGCTGTAAAGTATAATCCGGCAATCACAAGTACACCGGCACTTCCGGCCAATCGCGACTTATTCAAAACGGAAGCTAAAGAAGAAAAACTTCTTCCAGTACTGAAAAAATTTGCCGGGCGTCCCCTCTCCCAAAAGATATATCTTTATCTGGCCAAACTAAAACACAGTCTTCTCCACTGACACTATGAAAATCGGAGTCATTACTTTTAGCGATTCTAAAGATAATTACGGGCAAATTCTGCAAGCTTATGCTATGCAAGAATATCTTAAAGATCTAGGACATAATCCATTTCTAATTCGTTATAAATCTTCTCAACATGAGCAAAAAGCAGGATTTAAAGCTTATAAAATCTTAACCTATCTCCGTAAATTTCCTTTCTATGTCAAGTGGTATTTAGGATATAGGAAGATGTCACGTGACAATGAGGCATACAAAGCTTCTACAGACTTTGAGAAACGTGATTTCTCAGGTTTTATCTCTAATCGCATCACCGCTACCGACTTTTATGATGAAAATACCATCCATGCCACTCCGCCCTTTGCAGATGCTTACATATGTGGCAGCGACCAGATATGGGGTCGTGATAATGCTTATTATCTATCTTTTGCTCCAGACAATGCTCTGAAAATAGCATACGCTCCCTCCTTGGGAGGAATTAAGAGTTTCTCACAGGCAGATGAATCCAATATTAAGAAGCTTGTGAACAGGCTCGACAAAGTTGGTATGCGAGAGCAAAGCGGAGTAGACACATTATACCGAATGGGTATAAATAATGCTGTAAAGGTAATAGACCCTACCCTTCTACTTAATGCCGAGGATTATTTGAAGATTGCCAAAGATAAAAAAGTGGAAAAGCCGTATGCATTCGTTTACCTTCTTGGCTCACCCATAAGTATAACCATGGAGGAGATTGCAAACTATGTTGAACATAGAAAATTGGATCTCAAATATGTTGGTAGTCAAGGACGGAATGACAATTATACTAAACTAAACCCTACGATTGAGGCTTGGTTAGGAGATATTGCCAATGCAGATTGTATTATCACAAATTCATTCCATTGCACAGTATTTGCTCTTCAATTCCATCGACCGGTAATTACACTTCCTCTAACAGGAGGATTTAAACGAATGAATAGCCGGATAGAAGAATTGTTTGAAGAGAGTGGATTGGCAGATGCCTTTACATCCGATTTACATCGTCTTGAAACTATTAATTATGATTTCAGACGATTTGAATATTATAAACTCTCGCAACAAAAATTCTCATGTAAATTTTTGGATATCTTGAGTAAATAAGATCCTTATTCCCAATCCATAATCTGTACTAACTTCTTAGAATCACATGAAGAAGAGAATTCTATTTATTGACGGCCCGCTTGGGGGTGGAGGCGCTGAAAGGGTATTGATAGATATTCTCCGAAATATCAACTATGATAAATATGAGGTAGATCTCGCACTTATCTGCAGAGGCGGTATACTAATGGATGAAGTGCCACCACAAGTGAATATTATTGAGCTTTGGGATGGATATAGTTTGGGATATAAATTAGCATTCAGAATGTCAAAATGGCTCCATTCCAACTTCCTTTTCTCTCGAAAAATGAATGGAAAGAAGTTGCGCAGAGATTATGATATCGAGATCTCTTTTTTGGAAGGTATGCCTTTGAAATTAGGTGCGCTTCGCACTACAAAGGCAAAAAAGGCCACCTGGGTACATGCCGATCTTTTCACACATCAGTATGAGATAGGCCAATTCTATCCCGGAGAGGAATTGAGAGCATACAATAAGATGGACACAGTAGTGAATGTTTCAAAATACTGTGAGAATGCCTTTAATAAACGATTTCCGAACTGTACATCAAATAAAAGTGTAATCTACAATCCAATTGACCGAGTAAAAATTGAAGAGATGGCAAAAGCAGATCCTATTACCAAAGAGAAGGATTTTCTTACCATCATATCCGTAGGAAGGCTTACAAAGCCTAAGAATCCTAAAAGATTCTTACAGGTAGCACAGTTGGCTAAAGAAAATTCTTTACCCTTAAGATTTAAATGGATCGGAGATGGTGAATTACGGTCTGAAATGGAAACGTTGCGGAATGAGATGGGATTGAATGGATATGTGGAGTTTTCCGGATTTACCAAGAATCCCTTCCCTCATATCAAGAATGCTGATATAATGCTGGTGACTTCAGATTTCGAAGGATTTTGTCTTGTCATCTGCGAAGCTATGTGTCTTGGCACACCTGTAATATCCACTCGCACGGCAGGCCCGACAGAAATAATCGGAAATAATGAGTTTGGAGTACTTACCGAATTTACGGCAGATTCAATGTTTGAAGCTCTAAAACATTGGATAGAGAATCCCGATGAGAGAAAAAAAATCGCCCACAAGTCCCTTTCCCGTCCGGATGAATACTCTGTACAAAAGACACTAAACTGTTTATACGCTTTGATTGACAACAATAAATAAAGTAAAGTTCTTGAGAGAGCAACCTCTGCATATGAAATACGACATCAAGACATTAAAAGAGCTGAGGATGTATATTGCATCCGACTTATACCGTTATACGACTTCCGCCTCTTTAAAAGCATTTATAAGAGGTTGGTACATCACCGGATTCAGATATACATTCTTTATGCGGTGCTGCCGGTATTTCGGTAAGAAGAATACTCTATTTTGGCCTCTATATTTCTTATGCAGAGTTGCTTTGCGTCATTATTCCATAAAATACGGTTTCCAAATTCCTTGGCAGACTGAGATTGGTCCGGGATTATCTATTGGTCATTATGGGCCAATAATTATAAATCCCTCCGCACGCATCGGAAGTAACTGCAATATCACTGTAGGTGTCTTAATGGGCCTTAACCATAAGATTGATGAGAATGGACGCAGCCTCGGGTTCGAATACCCTGAGATTGGGAATTATGTAGCCCTAAGCAATGGAGCTAAATTAATCGGAGGGGTAAAAGTGGGAGATTATGCTGTAATAGGCGTCAATTCAGTGGTGACAAAAGATATTCCTCCTATGAGCATTGCAGTTGGAACTCCAGCGAAAGTAATATCCGACAAAGGATCAGCAGCCCTGGTAGGCAGTTTTCATCCATGGACAGAAACATTGGCATGAAACGCAAAATTCTATTTTTGATAAGCAATCTGGAGACAGGGGGTGTATCCAAGTCACTCACATCTCTAATGAATGTCATCGACCGTGAAAGATATGATGTCACACTTATGATCATATCCCCGGTGGGGCCGTTTATGGAGCTGTTACCTGAAGATTTAAATATAATCTCAAATCCAGTCTGTTCAAATCTTACGGGTAAGTTATCCGGTGTTACTCGGCTTCTAAAGTCGGCACATCCCATCTTGGCAATAGGGAGCCTCCTGCGTCTTATGCTAAGCGCATCCGGAAATAGAGCTCTTGCAGGAAGACTGATAGCAAAGATGATGCCCGCTCTTGAAGAGGAATACGATACGATCGTAGACTTCAACGGGCAACAACAGCTCTATTATATGGTGGATAAACTGAAAGCTCGCAAGAAGGTAACCTTCTTCCATAGCGATTATGCGAAATGGCCATACTATTATAACGCTGATAAAATATACTATCCCAAAGTCGACTATATTTTCACTATCTCTGATAAATGCGTTGAGTCTCTGAAAAAATATTTTCCTTCCCAAAGTGATAAGATAAAAAAGATGGAAAATATTTCATCGTTGGAACTTATCACAAAAATGTCAAACAGCTTACCGGAGGGGATGCCGAAAAATGAATCAAAAATCCTTTTGACGGTAGGCCATGTATGTGAGAATAAAGGAATATTATGGGCGATCGAGGCGGCAGATATTCTGAATAAAGCCGGTATAGATTTCAAATGGTATTTCCTCGGAAGTATTGATAACCTTGGAAGATATGAGGCTCTCATTAAAGAAAGGAATTTGGAACAGAAAATTGTTTTTCTTGGAATCAAGACAAATCCCTACCCATATCTAAAGGACGCCGATATTATAGTTCACCCATCCAAATTCGAAGGGAGATCAATAGCCTTGGATGAAGCAAAATTGCTATGCAAACCGGTTGTCGTCACCAATTTCTCTACAGTGGGAGATCAATTCCAAGATCGTCATAATGCGTCAATCTGCGAAATGAATCCCGAAAGCATAGCTAATGCAATTAAAGAATTGCTTGACGATAATAAACTAAGGAAACAGTATATTGAAACTCTTGCTAAAGAGAGACACGACAACTCCTCGGAAATCGAAAAGCTTTACGAAATTTTTGACAAATAATTTAATTTGTCAAACAAGATAACAATGATAGACACATCATTCGATATTGTTCATTGGATATTCTGGAAGAATCTTCTATTCTGGTCAGTAAATATCATAGCAATTATATCTCTTTTTATTTCGGTTTCTTACTCATACAGTAACAAAACGAAAACAACATTTCCGGCTATATGTCTATATGTTCTGTTATTCATACTCGTAGGTAACTATCCCATAGAATGGGGTCTTCATACTGACAGAGAACACTATGCAATATATTTCTTGGAATTTTTTTATAACAAACAGCAAATAGATTATTCACAGTCAGAAGTAGGATATCAAATTATTCAATATATCCTTTCACGATTCCTTACAGTAAAACAGTTCTTTTTAGCACTGACGTTTATATATCTGACAAATTACTATATTGCCATAAAAAAGATAGTAAAAAGGGAAATCTATTGGCTATTCCTGATTGTCACGTTATCAATGGGATTTATATCTTATAATCTCAATACAATACGTGCGGGATTAGCAATATCTTTTATGATTCTCGGTCTATCGCTATACAAATCAAAACTAAAACTCGCCATCTGCCTTATTATTGCGGTGAGTATCCACACATCCACAATCATTCCATCCACAATTATCGGTATTTGTTATTTCTTTAACAAAACATCTCTATATATCAAATTATGGTTTCTATCGATTATATTATCTCTCATCGGAGGAGAGTATTTCAATGAATTATTCTCCGGATTAAGCGAAGATTCAAGAACTGACTATCTGACAACTGAAAATTCCCATTACAATTCAGGATTCAGAATTGACTTTATCATATATTCGTTGGTTCCCCTGATAATAGGATGGCTGTATATCGCAAAATATAATTACAAAGATCGCTTTTATTCGATTCTTTACAACTCATATATTCTCACGAATATATTTTGGATATTGGTGATTAGAGCTTCCTACTCGGATAGATTCGCCTACCTGTCATGGTGTCTGATACCGTTCATTTTAGGTTATCCACTCCTTACTCGAAAAATGAATTTAAAAGAGAACTATTGGCTAAGTTTAATCATTTTAGGCGAAGTACTTTTTAGATTTATTATCTAATACCATTTAGCAAACATATCACTATTATTATGGTAACTGTATTTACTCCTGTATATAATCGAGCCTATATTATATCGAATCTTTACAACAGTCTTTGTCAACAATCCTCCAAAGATTTTGAATGGCTTATTGTGGATGACGGTTCTACCGATAACATCGAAGAGCTAATCAACTCCTTTATTCTTGAAAATAAAATCAAGATTCGATTTTATAGGCAGAGAAACGGTGGGAAACATATTGCCATCAACTATGGCGTAAAATTGGCACACGGCTCCCTATTCTTCATAGTAGACTCTGACGATTATCTTACTCCGGATGCTATAGAATGGATTCAGAAGACTTCCACCCCCATTATGGATAATAATGATTTTGCCGGTATATCCGGAACCCGAATCAAACCTGACGGAACGAAAATAGGGGGTGGTAAAGATTTTGGATCAATTGATGCGAATGCAATAGATATCCGTCTGAAATATGGTGTGACCGGAGACCTTGCAGAAGTCTATAAGACCGCGATACTGAAACAATTCCCTTTCCCTCATTTTGAAAATGAAAAATTTTGTCCTGAGGCACTTGTATGGTTCAGAATTGCAAGAAAATACAAATTACGCTTCTGCTATAAGGGGATATATGTATGTGAGTATCGACCGGACGGCCTGACTGCAAAAATTACCCGACTGAGACGAGAATCGCCAAAAGCTTCCATGACATATTATTCCGAGCATTTTCATGACACCATACCAGTTAAATGGAAGCTAAAAGCTTCAATTAATTTTTGGAGATTCAAATTCTCCAATTATCAGAAGGATTATAAAATGCTTTCTCCCTTAGCTCTTTTAGGATGGTTACCCGGCAAATTATTTCAGCTTAAAGATTCGCATAACTTATGAAAATTCTTCATGTCATAACATCGCTACGTACCGGTGGTGCGGAAAAACTTATGGTCGATATTCTCCCGAGGATGAATAATCAGGGTATCCAAGCTGATCTTTGCATATTTGATGGAGTCCGTACTCCTTTTTATGATGATATTCGGTCTAAGGGAGTAAATGTAATTGATTTTGGTGTCGACAACTCTGTCTATAATCCTCAAAATATTTCTCGCCTGAGAAAAATCTTACGTAATTACGATATTATCCATACTCACAATACTTCCCCCCAGTTCTTTACGGCTATAGCCAATATCGGGATTGGTAAAAAGCTTGTAACTACCGAACACAATACCTATAACCGCCGCCGTTCATGGCCGGGGTTCGCAGCAATCGACAGGTGGATGTATGGAAAGTATAAATCCATTATCTGCATCTCTGATAAGGCGGAAGAAAATCTTAGAAATTTTTTAGGCTCTGAGTCTGCTGCGATAACGACTATCTACAATGGTGTGGATATCAATTCTTATGCCAATGCCGAGCCAAGTTTAGAGTTGGAACAGATCGCACCGGGAAGCAAGAAAATAATAATGGTTGCTGCCTTCCGTCCACAAAAAGATCAAGCAACTTTAATTAAGGCAATTAAGCAGCTTCCTGAAGATTTTCATCTTTTTCTCGTTGGAGAGGGTGAATGTAAAGAAGAAAATATACGCCTCTCCAAGCAACTCGGAATAGGACACAGAATTCATTTTATGGGGCGCCGAAGCGATGTGGCACAACTGCTCAGAGCAAGCGACTATGTAGTTATGTCTTCTCATTACGAGGGGCTCTCTCTCTCTTCCGTGGAGGGTATGAGTGTTGGTAAACCGTTTATTGCATCCGACGTAGACGGACTTCGGGAAGTGGTAAAAGGGTATGGTGTTTTATTCCCGCATCAGGATTCAAATTATCTTGCAAATACTATTAACTCACTACCTTGTGACTCAGAAAACTATTTACATATAGCCGAAAGCTGTCAGCAAAGAGCGAAACAGTATGATATTGACAATATGATTAAGGGATATTTAAGCTTATATAAATCAATCTAATAAAATATATGTTACCAAAAATTTGCTTAGTACTTCCATATTTTGGGAAATTACCCCAATATTGGGGCGGATTTATTGACTCTTGCGCTGATAATCCGGATATTGATTTTCTAATTATATCAGACTGCGAACTTGGCAAACTACCCAATAATGTACAATCAAAATATATTGCATGGGCAGACATGCAGAAATATATCCAACAGAAATTTAAAGAAGTTGGCATTAATAAGACATTTATTAATAATCCATACAAATTATGTGATTACAAACCTACATATGGATATTTGTTTCAGGATGAATTGAGAGATTACGATTTCTGGGGATATATTGATTGCGACCTTGTATTTGGAAATCTGTCAAAATTTTTAATTCAAATTGATATTAACAACTTTGATAGAGTGCATCGTGCAGGCCATCTTTCCGTTTTTAGGAATAAAACAGAGACAAATTTTCTTTTTCTAGAAAAAGAAAAGGGTATAATAAACTTCAAAGACGTAGCTGCCTCTACTCTTATTTATCAATATGATGAAAGTGCCATAAATCAATTATTCAAAGCAAAAAAACTAAAATTCTTTGAAGGAGGATTTGATTCAACTTTTTCAATATGGGACTACACCTATAGATGGAGAAATGCAGGCAAACATAATCAAGGAGAACTATTTGTTAAGAAAAAGGATGGCACAACAGTAGCCTACACACAAACTGATAGTGGAGAGATTGTAGAAACCGAAGTGAATTATATTCATTATATGACAAAAAAGAATGTAACTATTCCCATAGGACAAGCTCGACCTTTTTGTATCACACATAATGGCGTAATATCTTTTGACGAAAAAACTTCTATTGCCGAATTAATATCAAAGTATACCCTTTGTAATAAAGATCAGCAAGAGATATTTAAAAGAAACGAAATCAAAAAATTTAGACAGGCTACCTATAAACGAATTATAAATGAATTTAAATACAATGGATTTTATACATTCGTTGAGTTATACAATCGATTCTCATCATGGCTCAAACATCAAAGATTAATGCATACATAATAGAGTCTCTTTAGAATTCTATTTTTATATTTTAAGCATATCTAAACTTATATATAATGAATATCCTTCCTCCCCAATATTACCACACCGTATATCTATTGGCTGTGGTGATGATGACCGGATGGCTTATGCGGGAATATGCCGGCGAGGGGGAGAGATTGATGTATCGGTCGGACCTGAGGCGGCAGTCTTGGCAGTTGATCGGGACGGTGGCGATTCTGTCATTTTTCTTGGGATTCAGGCCGTTGACTTCGGATTTTGGAGATTCGATGTTTTATGTGAGGGTCTATGAGGAGTTCAAGGGTGGAGTGTTCTGTTTTAGATGGACTCGCACGAATGTGCTTTATGACAACCTGCTGCATGTGGTGGTCTGCTATGAGTGGGGTATGAAGTCGCTCTATTTCACTATCAGCGCTTTCTATTTCATCTTTATAGCGGTAGCTTGCAGGAAGCTTTTTCCGAGGGATTATTTTTATGCTTTTGTAGTTTATCTCGGTGCGTTCTCCACTTATGCCTATTGTGTCAACGGGTTCAAGGCCGGAGCGGCCGCGGCCGCTTTCCTCTGTGCTTTGGCTTATTGGAGGAAATGGTGGATATTGATACCATGCCTCGTGCTGTCGTTCGGATGGCATCATTCTATGGTAATGCCGGGATGCGTGTTCGTGATCTGCCGGTTCTTTCATCGCCCCAAGTTCTTTTTCGTGGTATGGGTGCTATGTGTGGTCTTCTCAGTGTTCGGATTGCAGGAGATTCAGCATTTTCTGGTGGATTACACGGATGAGCAGGGAGCCAAATATCTCACCAACTGGAAAAACGGATATGACACCGGTTTCCGACCGGATTTCATCCTATACAGTGCCGCCCCGATTCTTCTCGGATTGTATCTGAAGATTTACAGGGGCTATACGTCATGCACATACGATTTCCTTCTCAGCACCTATATGGGTATCAATTCGGTGTGGCTTCTCGTGATGTATGCGAGTTGCACCAACAGGATTGCCTATCTCTCATGGCTGATGCTTCCGATTGTGTTGGTTTATCCTTTCTTCGATAAGGGATTCACCACGCGGCAGTTTGACAAGTTGGATTTGGTTGTGTTCGGGCAGTTGGCCTTTACTGTGCTGATGGATTTCAGAGACTTTCTAAGAGGATAGACGAAACGATAAATAGAAAATATAGCTGATGAATAAGCCAATCAAGATAGTACGTGGTGTGACAGTCTCGCAGTCGGTCGGATTCTTCACGGGTTTGATACCGGAACTTCGTGAGATGGGTTGCGAGGTGGTGGCCGTGTCCTCTGACGGGCCGGAGCTGTCGCGTGTTTCGGAGGCCGGCGGAAGGGTCGTCACCGTGGAGATGGAGAGGCATATCTCCCCGCTGAAAGACTTGAAGTCGCTGTGGCGGATGATCAGGGTGCTTCGCAGGGAGAAACCGGATATGGTTCATTCCATGACACCGAAGGCGGGACTTATCTGCATGATGGCGGGTAAGTTGGCGGGAGTTCCTGTCAGAGTACATACTTTCACAGGATTGGTGTTTCCGACCTCCACGGGTATGAAACGACGCATATTGATGGCTACAGATTGGCTTACGTGTGCTTGCTCCACCCATGTCATCCCGGAGGGAGAAGGCGTGAAACGGGATTTGCTCGACAATGGTATTACAAAGAAACCGATAAAGGTGCTCGGATACGGTAATTGTCGCGGTATCGACCTGGAGCGGTTCTCCCGCTCGGAGGAGGTGATGGCCAAAGCTGAGGAGATCAAGGACCCTTCGGTATTCACTTTCATCTCGATCGGTCGGCTTGTCGGCGACAAGGGTATAAACGAGATGGTGGCCGCTTTCTCGCGTCTCAACAGGGAGAATCCGGCCACACGGCTGATTCTTGTGGGGGCTTACGAACCGGATCTGGACCCTATCAAACCTGAGACGCAGAGGGAGATAGAGACCAATCCCGCTATTCAGGCTGTCGGTGTGCAGAGGGACGTGCGGCCTTGGCTCGCGGCATCGGATTGCGCGGTTCTCGCGAGCTACCGCGAGGGATTCCCGAATGTGGTGATAGAGGCCGGCGCTATGGGTCTGCCGCAGATCGTGACCGACATCAACGGAGCCAACGAGATAATCATAGATGGCAAGAACGGAACCATCATCCCCTCGAAAGACACAGAGGCGCTGTATCGGGCCATGAAACGCTTCACGGAGAACCCCGAGATGCTCAAATCCATGGCCGAGGAGGCCCGCCCCCTCATCGCCTCCCGCTACGAACAGGGCTACGTGCGCCAATGCCTCAAAGATTTCTACAAGGAGATATTGCGACTCCAAATGTAAATCTACTCAAATATAGAGATAACACCGCCGTTGGCAAACAAAAAATCCTATCAAGCAATTATGCCAAAAATCACGTATCGAATCGGACACGAAGGTGCTCCGGTAATTGAAACAAGAGATTTAAATGACTCTATTTTCAAGGAGCAATATCATAAGGCACTTAAACTTACCGAACGCTTTCTTAAGGATCCATCCGATAATCTTTTGCAGATTATTGCTTTCTGCGGAGACAGAGGATTCGGTAAAACTTCAGCCATGCAGACATTAGCCGAGATAATAAAATCCTCTAATCATGAAAACAATAAAGTAAGAGACTTCCTTCCTAAGGATAAATTTGAAAAATTATTGTCTACTAAAATGGAGGTAATAAATCTCATCGATCCCTCTTTTTTCGATACCGACCATAATATTCTTGAGCTTGTACTCGGCAGGCTATATCACTCCCTACAAGATTATAAAAAGAAAAATACCGACCTTCGAAGAGATAACTTTAACAATGCAATTAGAATTTTCTCATCAATAAGAGATCTCCTCTTCTCCATGCATAAAGATTCCAAGGAACACTATAATGATAATAAGGATCTTGACTCTCTCACTGCTGCCTTGGATCTCCAGTACAAACTCCGAGAAGGCGTTAAGGAATTCCTCAATGTAACACATAAAGATCGTCTTCTTCTTATCGTGGATGACATAGACTTGAACATGGATCAAGCGTATGTCATGTGCGAACAGATAAGAAAGTATCTGGCAATGGAAGAGGTGATAGTATTCATCGGTATTAAATATGCCCAATTGGAAGGAGCTATCCAACATGAGATATCTAAGTCCATAAAGAAGGAAGGATGCTTCAAAACGGATGAAATAGGAGAGATGGCAAAAAAATACCTTGACAAGTTCATACCCTCCGGGAACAGAATCAACCTCCCCGGAATACAGGTATTAAGCGATTACGAGGTAGAAGTGTATAATGGAAATACTTCTATCGATAAATCTAAGAAATTGAAAAGTCTGCTTGTAAAGCTTATATTCAAACGCACACGCTACCTTTTCTACAACAACAAGGGAGGTATCTCGCATATTGTTCCCGATAGCCTCAGAGGAGTTATGTCTCTTTTAGGTCTCCTATATGGTATGCCGGAAATAACAAATCAGGAGTCGCAATGTATGGAATTGGCTGCCAACAAAAGAGAATTCAAAGACTATTTTTTTCATTCCTGGACAAAATCACTCACACCTATCCATCGCAAGAAAGCGCTGGAACTTGTACTCTCTACAGCCGACATAAACCTTAATAAAAAGGTCGTAATATGGTTGGCAGAAACAATGAAAAATGAATTGGATCGCGAATTTATGACTGAAGATGAAGATGGGGAAGTCATTCCTCTATCTGATAAGCTTATCAGCGTTATCAAGGATTTGAAGAATTTCAGTTTCAATGTATCCGTAGGGGATGTGTTCCATTTCCTGAATCTTCTTAATTCGGACCGTCTTAGTCCGTCCGATGAAAGAATGCTCTTCTTTCTGAAAAGCTATTATTCCATTCGTCTGTATGAATGTTATGATCTACAGGATATGAATATCCAAAGTGATGAAGAGGGAGAAAGCTATATCTATACAGCCGATATGCGCATTGCAGACACAACCGATTTGCAAAGACTTGTAGGAGGAAGTTACTTTACATATCTACCAGGAACTCTTCTTTCACGAAACGGAGACAAAACCTTCGTCGATACAAAAATTATACGTGGATCGGAAAATCAATCCAACTATCTGGTAGCGTTGCTGGAGGGTGCAAAGAAAGTGGCTGAGGAGTATGACTCTCTCAAAGAAAATGGAGCAAACGAACATGAACTGGCAGAAAGGCGCAAGATATTCCAGTTAGCAGAGTTCTTTATAATGACCATTTCCCGATCTATATTACAGAAGGATATTGATAGTTTTTATAACGGCAATGATTCTTTCCGCAAGGGATCGCTACCAGCTGCTTTCTCACATTTTTATAAAGCTACGGGATATTATGTGTTTGATGTGATGGCTCCGTTTACTAACCTTATGAATCCGGAATTCGCTTACGGACGTTTCAAAAACATCTTCAAAGACCCATATAATCTTTATGAATTTGCTATAAATCATGATTTTTCTCTTTTACGCCAAATGGCAAAAGCAAAGAATCCCTATGCAAACTCCAAAGAAGAATATATCCACGCCATAAAATCTGATGTCACAATTCGAAACGGAGAGGTATTGACCGCAGTTCTGGAAAATGCTATCGGCAGAAAAACTCTGAATCGAAATTCGGAAATCGGTAAAATCCGACAGCTTTATTCGGATCTATCCAACAGCGGCATGAAAACTCATGCCAAAACTGAAAATGATGAGTATGAAATTAAATTTTCATTCTTAAATGTCCTGTCTGAATTTCTTAAAAATGAGATTGGCGACACTCCAAAACGTACTAATCCTAAAGTGTCACATGACTCTTCTCTCGCTGACCTGAATACTCAATTCTTTCATATTTTCAATGGAGCGGACTCATTGATAACGAAATTGGCAGCAGCATCAAACAGTGTGGTTGATTCGGAAGAAATGGCCAAAATGAAGAAAATTATCGAAATCTGGCTCATTCAACATATCTTCATGGATGAAAAGGAACAGAGTGTGAAAGATATTATTGAAACACTTCGTAATAAATTCCCTAAACTTTCTTTTAATAATAACTCTGAAATAAGTAAATACTTCCAAAAAAACTACGATGTGACGAAGAATTATTCAAGCACTTCATTTGCAACTTACATAGTAAAAAGTAAGGAGAGATTGAAATCTTGGACTTCCCTTATCAAAAATAGTTAAGAATATTATTTGTACTTATAAGAATCCTCGCTACGCTAAGCCATGGACCTTCTTCGCTCGGCAATAAAGTGTCTGTTATATGACTGGCCAATTGAACCGGTAGCAGAATACGTATTTGATCCTTACTCCACATCTCAAAATATAGCGGAATACTATGATCGGTTCACAGAACTAATGAAATGGAGGGAAAAATCTTTTACTGCCTCTGAGACTCGTCTACTATCCCAAATTCTAAAAGATGAATGGGTAAAAGATGAGGATCCATACTACACAGCAATGGATAATTATCATCCTTACGAGAAAGTGATGATGTGTGTGAAGCGAGGTGCAAATGTTCTACTCAATATTACCGGAGCGGATCCAAATGTTAGATTTCGGCATCTCCTCCGCTGGCGAGATCTTACACTCCTTACCGATGAAGATACTCTAATCTTATCTGCTCTGGCATATTTTGATACTAAAAACAATATAGAGAATAGAAATTTACTATGGAATCGTCCATTGGGGCATGATAATATTAAAATAAATACTATTCTTAAAGAAGAACTCACTGATACCCATGCACATCTCAACGCTTCTACGGAGGTATTTGAAATTAATTGGCTAATTGCCATGAACAATCCGGAGTACCTTGTCAAGACATCCAACAAAAATAATGGATACTTTACAGGGGCTCTCAGAGACTATGATCCCATAAGACGATATTCTTCGGTTAATTTCACTCTTGCGGAATGGATGGTAATAGCGGCATGGATACGAAAGGAAATCTTCTGTTTTCTTTTTCCTGAGAATGGGAATTTTAAGGAAATATCCATATTAAAAAACAAGCCTGAAAATCCCGAAGATATATTAGAATTGGCAAAATCAGTCAAAAAAGATATCGCTATACTCACACGAGAGGCAGCAATTACTACATCAGGAGAACCAATTGACTACACATTCCGAAAATCAGATGCTAACAATCTCCACGATATAGGACGTCTACATTATCCCTCGACACTCTTGTATGGTGAAAGAAATCTAATTTACACTGCTCTCAAAAAATTCTTCTATATTTCTTCAGGAAGCGGTTATCTTGCTGCAGTACTATATCTATATCTTCTAATAAAAAATAAGTTCAGACGGGA
>JAAVBM010000055.1 GCA_014803505.1 bacterium
ATAAAAAGCACACTTATAAACCTCATATGAATTGTCGTCATCATCGATATCTGTACCTTTATAACCTTCAACAGTATATGCTGCAATAAGGTTCCCTGATGAATCATACTCATTACTAGTACATTTAGTTTTTACTACTTGATTACAAAAATTTTCGGCAGATTTAGAGAGTATATTTGTTATAATAGGGTTATAGTCTGCTGATTGTACCGGAGCTCCGGAACAAGTTGAGCGAAAAAAGGTATTTACAATAGATTGCTGATAGTCTGTATCGCAATTAAACACTTTTATTTTATTATTATTTTCATCGAGAATAAATCCTCCATTTTCATCTGTTTGATATGCATCTTTATCATAATAAATAGGATTACCCTCTTCATCAACTTCTCCTGTAGGAACCTGAATACCACTACACACCTGTAATTTTATCTTATTTTCATCATAAGTTTCTTCATCCCACTCGTCCACCCAGTCGAAAGAACTATCAATAGCACTTGAAGTAGGAAAAAGTTTATTAAATAAATATTTTTCAGTATAAACAAATTTATTTCCTAAAGAAGTAAAGAATAACTTAACTTTCTGTCCGGCAAGATTTAAATTTGATGAAAATATATTTTGATTTTCAGATGCAAATTTAGTACTATCTAATTGTGAAGTACTAAAACCTTCAGGATCACCAAGTGCAACGATTTGTCCACCAAGCTTTTCAACTGTTTTATATGCCATGTAATAAGCATATTCATCACTTTTTGACAATTGATTTTTCACAATAGGAATAGTCAATGTCAATAATAAACCGACAATCATAACTGCAATTGCCAATTCCATTAATGAAAAACCAAATTTTTTATTGTTTTTGAAGTTATTCATTATACCCCCTCGTAATACTATTTTAATTCTAACATAGCTTTTTTATAATCTGTTTGAGATGGAGCTTTTCCATGCCAACCTGCATTATTTTCCATAAAACTTACACCTTTGCCCTTTATCGTATTAGCAATGATAGCTGTAGGTTTATTTGCATTTTTTGCTTCTTCAATTGATGAGTATATTTCTTGAATATTATGTCCATCAATTTCAATAACATTCCAATTAAAAGCTTTGATTTTATCAGATAAATTATCTAAAGATTTTACGCATTCAGTATTTCCGTCTATTTGTAGCCTATTTCTATCAATGATAGCAATCAAATTATCTAAATTTCTGTGAGCAGCTTGCATAAAAGCTTCCCAAACATTTCCTTCTTGTAATTCGCCATCACCCAAAAGAACAAAAACATTCGCAGGATTTTTATCCAGTTTTAAAGACATTGCAATACCACATCCCATAGATAGCCCTTGTCCTAATGAACCTGTTGCTATTTCAACACCTGGACACCAAAGAGAAGGATGTCCTTGTAACCTAGTTCCCAACTTTCTAAAAGTTTCTAACTCAGATTTTTCAATAAAACCTACTTGAGCAAGCACAGAATAATATATTGGCGAAATATGACCTTTTGATAAAACAAAACGATCACGTTCTTGATAATCTTCAGCTAATTTCCCACCAATAGAATGTTTCATGCATTTATTGAACAAAACAGTCATGATTTCACAAGCTGAAAGCGACCCGCCAATATGCCCTGATTGAGCCGAATAAACCATTTTAAGAATATTCTGTCTATTTTCTAAGCATAAATCTTCAATCTCTTTTATTTCTGAAATTTTTAATATCATCTTATTTATTAAATAACCTTTCTTTAAAAACTTTTAAAACGAATAAAGGAAGAGTCGGGAAAATTCTTTTAAAGCGCTCAGGCTGCTTTAATGTTCTGTATAACCATTCCAACCCTAACTTTTGATAAATTTTAGGAGCTCTTTTTACAACTCCAGACCATACATCAAAACTACCACCTAAACCTATCATAACTGCATTTGGTAAGAATTTCTTCAACTCATTGATAAAAAATTCCTGTTTTGGAGAACCTAAAGCTACTAAAACTAAATCAGGAGAAGATTTAACAAGCTCATCAATGATAGATTGATTATTATCAAAAAAACCATCGTGTTGATAAACCACGTTCAATTCTGGAATTTCAAGTTTTAAATTTTCAACCGCTTTCTCAACAATTTCCTGTTTTGAACCAACAAAAGCAACTGACTTATTTTCTTTAGAAAACTTAATAATTAAAGCTTTTCCTAATTCAATACCTGCAATTCTGGAAACACTATACCCAAGGATCTTTAAGCCCAATTCAACACCAACACCGTCAGGTACAACAAGTTCGGCACTATTCAAAATACTCGCAAACTCAGGAAGAGAATTTGCTGTAGAAATCATTTCAGGATTAATCGTAACAATCTGTCCATGATTAGCAAATGCGTAATCTACAGCTTGTTCTAAAGTGAATGTATCAACATTAAAACCCAAAATTTTAACCAAGTCTCTATCCATAAGTCTATTATACCACATTATTAGAAATTATGCTATAATCAGAATATGAAAAAGATTATAATAAATTTAGTATTAATTGCATTAACCATATGCAATCTTCAAATTCAGGTGCAAGCAGTTCAATTTGATGTTATTGTATTGCCAACTAAACTATTTTCTGTTTGTGATAATTATTTTTGCTTTCCTGAAGCTTCAGAAATTATTGCTGAAGACACCATTAGAAATTTGAATTCATATAAAAATATACATGCGATTGAACTTGCGCAAGTGAGATCAAAACTTAATAATGATAAGCAATTAAAAGCTTTAACTGAAAAAACGTTATTAAAATTTGAAGAATCTGAAAAAATTGATTTTCAATCATTACAAAAAATTTCGACAGCTTTTGGAGCTAAATCTGCAATTTTAATATCTTCTTATGCGCAAAATGATCAATCAACAACAAAAAGAGATTTATGGGAAGTTTTAGAAATATCAAGCGCATTCAAAACATCATATCCATATACATTATCGACTATAGCAGTACTTACAGATTCTGTTAACAATATAGTCATGTGGAGTGGTAAATATAATAAACTTCTTACAAATACGGAAGGATATTTTTTAGCAACAAATCAGGCTAGTGCAACCTCACAACTTGAAAAAATTCGTTTATATTCAAAAACAAATATTGCACAGAATATTTCGCAAAATATTCATTTAAGATTCTTTCCAAAAGATGTAAGAACATTCAAAGTTAACAAAACTGATGATAACGAAAAAGAAGTTAATAAATTTGTCCCTAATGCCTTAGATCATCTTATAAAACCTCAAATGATAAAGGAAATTGAAGAAGGAAATATTAATACTCTCAATCCCGCTGATGATTTCATTTTTGAGTTTTAAAGTCATTTGATAAATTTTGGTTAGTACTATAAATTTCCATTTTTACATCAGTATCGAGTTTTATCATATTTGATACAATTTTATCGAGATGTTTGAAACTATCAAGCATATCAAAATAAGCAATAGTCAAAACTAGAGATATCAAAATTAGTATAAATTTTTTAGTCATAATCAAATACTAATAAGAACGATAAAAATTTTAATCCACCAAAATAGCAATAAAAAAAGACCGATAAAGGTCTTTTTTATGGTGCCGATGGCCGGGGTCGAACCGGCACGAGGGTTGAACCTCACAAGATTTTGAGTCTAGCACGTCTACCAATTCCATCACATCGGCTTATTCAATTTTCATAGAATTATCATAGCAAAAAAGATTTTATTTTTCAAGAACTTTTTAAAATTATATCAATACAAAAGAGTTGGACAGTTGTGGAATATGAAAAAATCATAAAATATAAGATATAATTTATATGAAAAAACTTATTTACATACTAACAATAATCTCAATTATGATTTCGCCAGCATTTGGAACAACATTCACAGGCGGCGTATCAAAAGTAGGGCAGCAAGAGAGTAATCAAATTATTGACTCTTCAACAGGGCAAGGTGTTGAATTTGCAAAAATTACAATGCCGCAAAAGAATTACCGAACATATTCGGACGGCAACGGGAACTTTGAACTTCCCAGAGTACAAATAAGTCAACCAACTATTTTAAATGTTGAAAAAGAAGGATATAGACCTTTTTCATTAACAATTAATAATGGGGACAGTTTAAATAATCCACTAAAAATAGAATTAGCAAAAAGTGAAGCTGCTGATATATCTCTAGATTCAGAAATCCTTCATTTGGGAGATAACAGCTTTTCGAAAAATTCGGCTAACGCAGCTGATTTCAAATTAAAATCAATAGGTCCATATTATTCAAAAGACTTTATCATGACTGCAAATACGAAAAGAAGCACTAACTATCTTGTTATTGGTTCAATTGTAGGTTTAGATACAAAATTAGCGAGATCACTAGGACAAAACAAAATTAGAGGAAGTGCATACTCAAGCCCCGCAGAAATTTATTTTAACGGGCGCAAAATTGGAGAACTACAGATAAATGGCGACGGACAGCGAATAAAAATACCAAATACACTAATCAAAGCTGACGTTCCAAATCAAATCACAATAAAAACAGGTCAAAATGTACTGGCTAGTGATCACATAGATTATGATGACATTGAAATAATGAATTTATCAATTCTAAGTGAATAAAAAAGAACCGCAAATCAAAAGATTTGCGGTTCTTTTTTTTATACTCAATCTATCTTTTTAAGAAATCAGGAATTTCAATATTAGTAAAATTATTATTATTTGATAAAACTGATTTTGTTTGAGAATTGAAGGCTCCAGAGAAGAAATCAACAGCATTCAATTGAGGTTCTGTAGATGATGAAGATAATGAAGATGATTCACTAAACTTCAAAGATGAAGAATTATTTTTCAATTCAAAACCGGTTGCAATAACTGTAATTTGAATTTCACCTTGGATATTTTCATTAACAGCTGTACCAATAATAACTGTAGCATCTTCAAGAACGGCATCGTGAATAATAGAAGCAGCATCACTAATTTCGTGAATACCCATATCAGGTCCACCGGTAATATTAACAATAACACCGGAAGCTCCATTGATTGAAGATTCAAGTAATTGAGAATTGATAGCTTGTTGAGCTGCTTTAACAGCACGACCTTCACCTTGGCCTCTACCAATACCCATTAAGGCAGAACCAGAAGCCTGCATAACGGTTTTAACATCAGCAAAGTCAACGTTAATAATACCAGGAACAGTGATGATATCTGAAATACCTTGAACACCTCTCAATAATACTTCATCAACAATTACAAATGACTCTTGAAGAGTAACTTGTCTATCTACAACTTGAAGTAATTTATCATTTGGAACAACGATAACAGCATCAACGTTTTCTTTTAGTTTTTCTAAACCAAGATTTGCTTGATTTTGTCTTTTCTTACCTTCCCAAGAGAAAGGTTTAGTTACAACACCAATAGTTAAAATACCAAGTTGTTTAGCAATTTTTGCAACAACAGGAGCAGCTCCGGTACCGGTACCACCGCCCATGCCGGCTGTAATAAATACCATATCAGCACCTTCAAGCGCTTGAGTAATTTCTTGTTGAGCTTCTTCAGCAGCTTTTTCACCAACTGAAGGATCACCACCAGCACCTAAACCTTGTGTAGAAGCTGAACCCAACTGAATTCTATTCTTTGTTAAACCATCAACCAATACTTGTAAATCAGTATTCATTAACCAGAATTCAACACCTGATAAGCCAGATTTAATCATTCGATTAACAGCATTACCGCCGCCACCGCCGACACCGATAACTTTGATATTAGTAGGATTGATTCCGGATCTTCCCATTGAGTCATTTGATGATTCATCTTTTCTTGCAAAGATATCTGAAACGATATTTTCCACGTTATTTACCTCTTAATTGTATTAATACTTTTTTCATTTCCTAAAACATATAACTACATCTGGTAATTATAACAACATAGTATTTTAAATAGAAAAAAAGTACAAGAAATTTACAATAATTATGTACAAAAGTTAATATTAAAGAGGTGTATTATTTATACATGCCGGAGATATTCCCCAATGGAGTTTATTTTTCAATACATCATAGAAATCATTATCATTAAGAAGAGCTAAGCAAGCATCTTCTGAAGCTCTTTTAATAACTAAATCCTGACTCATTGTAAAAACTTCTTGTCCATCTGCACTTACTCTATATTTAGAATTATTTCGTACCAAAATTTTTATAACATCATCTTCCGAAACAACTATTGGACGAGCAGAGAAAGAATGTGGACAAATTGGCACAATTACTAAAGCTTTAACTCTGGGAGAAAGCACAGGACCACCTGCAGCCATTCCATAAGCTGTTGAACCTGTAGGTGTAGAAACTATAATACCATCTGCCAGATATTCACATACAAATTTGCCATTAATTTCTAACGCAAACCTTGCTGTTCTTGAAGATTCCTCACCTTTAACAACAAAATCATTTAATGCAACAAACTCATTTGCTTCCAGCATAATTCTATCTTCTGTTTTGTAATTATTAGACAAAATTTGTTCAACTGCGAATTGCATCTTATCCAAAGATGCCTGCGATAAAAAACCCAAATGTCCTAAATTTATCCCAAATACAGGAGTTTTAAATTTAGAATAAAATCTTGCAGCCTTGAGAATTGTTCCATCACCACCAATTACAAATACAAAATCAAAATTTGGTTCTAATTCATCAATACTTAAGACTTTATAATTTACAGAATTCGTATCAAGCAAGATTTTTAACCTATCCTTAACTTCTTTTGAATTCTTCATTAATTCGTTATAACAAATTGCAAAACGTTTACTCATACGTTTAGTTTATATCAAATATATGAAAATTGTGCAAATTTCCAAACGAAAAACAAATTATATAATATAATCGATTTATGGATAAAAGTCACTATGTATATATACTATTAACAGAAAGAAACACTCTATATTGCGGTTATACCGATGATGTAGAGAAAAGATTTAAACAACATCTTGAAGGTAAAGGCGCTAAATATACACGAGCAAATAAACCTGTAAAATTAGTATATCAAAGGAGCTTTGATACTAAACAAGAAGCCTTAAAAGAGGAATATCGAATTAAACATAAATTAACAAGAACACAAAAACTTGAACTAATTAATTCTCAATAATAACCTCTTCAGTTTTATTTTCGATATTTGTTATAGATTGAGTTGAAGTTGATTGCTCTATTTTCGAATTCATATCTTTTATTCTTTGGTCAATTTTATCAATATCAGATTTATGTTTTTCAATCATTTTTTCTATTTTTTGAATATCTTTTTTCCATTGGTCTTCTAAATATTTATTATAAGCATCTTCAAGAGATTTCCCTTCAGTTGAACCTGACAAAGATTGAAGCTTTCGATAATTTCGAGATTCTTCTTTATAATCATCATTCAAACCTTTTAATATAAACTTATATTCGTTTTTAATAGCCTTAACTTCTTGCTTATCTTTTTCTTTTTTCTCTTTTTCAAGAACTTTACTTTGCTCTTTCAATAATTTTTCTTGAGCTTCAATAGTTTGATAAGATTCAATCCCGTCTTTTATCACTTTAAACCCATTTATACTAACTTCAGGAAGATAATCTTTTCTAAATGAGACAAGTCTGGATTGATTACCTTTAAAATCAATACTCCAAGCTCCAAGATATACCGGTCTTTCTCCAGTATAAGCATAAGATTGAACAATTACCCTGTCAGGAGAAGAGATATCAAAACCTAAAGGTACAATATCCCATCTTTTTTCGTCCAAATCAAGATCCATATATTCTTTCCAGAAGTAAACAATAGAATCTCTTACCTCAACAAGATCATAACTAACCTTATTATTGAAATCATATACATAAGCTTTTGTTTGCCAAATACCATCTTCGCTGCTGCCTATTTTTTCTTTAACTAATAATTTAGAACCATCAATAGAAAAATCAACAGGAGTTAGAGTTCTAAAAGCAGCAAAATTATCAATAGCTTTTTCCGTAGATAATATTGGATTCGGATACCGTTTTGCAACATTAGCTTTTAATATTCTTCGTAGAGTATTGTCATCAGCATCGAGCGGAATAACAAACAAATCACAAGCAACTGAAGCACTATCAGGATAATAATAAACAGCAGGATAAACTAGCATTGAATAATCAGGCGAAACAATACCTTGTGCATTGATTTGACGTTTTAAAAATAATCTTTTACCGAGAGATAACTCAACAGAACCGGGAGGGTCATTATACTTGACTATACTGTATAATGGCTGAGGAACATATTTAAAATC
>JAAVBM010000056.1 GCA_014803505.1 bacterium
ACCATTTTTATTATTATAAAATAAATAATTATGGTCGTAAACCCTTGATATATAATAATTTGAGAGGTTCTGCCTTATTTGGAAGTAGGGTGAGGAGAGGGGGTTGAATTTTTGTACCAAATTTGGTACAATGTAAATATAAACCAAAGAAAGAATTAACATGATTGATAAAAAACATATAGGTACAAGTTTTGATAGTTTTCTTGAAGAAGAAGATATTCTTCAAGAATCAGAAGCTGTTGCCTTAAAACGTGTCATAGCTTATGCTTTAGAAGAAAAAATGAAAGCAGATAATATTTCAGTTAATCGTTTAGCTAAAGAACTTGAAACCTCAAGAACGGCAATTTGTCGTATTTTAGATCCTGAAAATACCTCTATTACTTTGAATACAATAGAAAAAGTTGCTAAATATCTTGGTAAAAGAATTATATTATCTTTTGCATAAATCTTTATATCTTTTAATGGCAACATCTAATTCTTTTTTAGGTGTTTCTTGAGTTTTCTTGACAAAAGCATGTAAAAGAACCATAGTGTTATCTTCAACGTAGAAAATAACGCGAGCTATGCCGTTTGATATATTACAACGAACTTCTTCTAAACCTCCAGTACCATGTATAACACGAGTTAAAGGCATTCCGATTGGATAGCCGAATTGCACAGTTTTAATATCAAACCCAATTCTACGCATATCTTCCTTGGGTAAAGTTTTTAACCATTCTCGAACCGGTTCATTACCCGAACTTGTTGCATAAAAATATACTTCCAAAGCTGCTGTACGTTCTGTCATGTGTTAATTATAGCATAATTTAACTTAAATTGTTTCTTTACGCCATCTTTTTATTATATCAACAAAACAGACATCTTTCCAGTTATTCTGCCATTCAGATAGGAATTCTACGGTTTCAGACTTCGGTAACGGATTAGGTAATTCAAATTGAACTATTGATGGAATTAATGTTGAATCTCCTACGATTAATGCTTCTCCTGGTTCTAATGATGGTAAACTTTCGCATATAGAACCAATACTATCAGGAAGCAAATTTTTTACATAACTCTGGTCATTAGAATTTGTAAGCCTTAATGCTATAAAATTATTACATTGAGCCATTATTGTTTCTGATACTTCTGATGGTCTTTGACTTACAACCATCAAGCTTAGACCATATTTGCGACCTTCTTTTGCAATACGTTCTATGGATTTTTTTGAAGCCTTATACAATGCTTCATTTGATTTTGGAATATAGTTATGAGCTTCTTCACAAACTAACATTATAGGAATGTCATTCAAATACCCCACTTGATGCTTAATTTTTGAATAATTAAACGCAAAGTCAAATATTAATCTTGATATTAGACTTATAGTTATACTTAAGACTTCAAAAGGAATACCACTTAAATCTATTATTGTAATATTAGATTTATTGATATATCCAAGAAACTGTTTTAAAATTTCTTCAAAATCTTTGGATTTGTAACTAGAACTATCCTCTTTTTGAGCTTTTAATAAAAAAGATAGTCTATCATCAGATAATTTTGTTTCTAACCTTGAGCAAAATCTATTAAATTCCCCATTGAATGGTCCAATAGATGCTTTTGTATCTTTTGCAGTTGAAGTTTCAGCAAAATCTAGAATTTCATCAAAATAGTAATCTTCACGAAAGTTAATCAAATTTCCATTAGATAATTTAGGAAGATTATTATCATTAGCCGTTTTTCCAATAACCTCTCTATTCAAATTACAAATATAATGGTAAACTTCTTTTATATCAAAATACAAAGGTGAATCATAATTTATATCTTTGTAATGTTCACTATTATATTTCTTTTTATTTAAAATAACTGCTTGTTTAAATTGCGAAATTTGATTGTGACTATTGGCTTCATTGCTTTCAATAAAAATATCTTCCAATTCTTCAGAGTTCATAAGCCAATAAGGAAGTTTTAAAGAGTTTACATCAAGCATATTAATATTAAATTTTTCTTGTTCCACAAGAGTAAATGCATTTTTGTATTCTGAATGGATATCAAAAATTATTATATGAGAATTCTTTTGGCTTTCTTTATTTTTATTTTGACAATTTTCAATACCAACAGCCTCTTGTAACAATTTTGATACGACACAAGATTTACCGGCTCCAGTAGAACCAACTACAGAAATATGTTTACTGAACAATTTATTTCCGTTTAACATTGCTTTTATATTTTTATTTTGAGCTAAGTTACCAGCTACAAAATTATATTCTTCATTATTTTCAAATATTTCTTTTAAAAGAGTTTCATCAACAATATATGCTGATTCAGTTGGTAATGGTAAAGTTTTTAATCCTCGTTGAAATCTATCATTAGAGATAGTACCTATTGGTTGACAAAATATATCTATTTTACATTCTGAGCTCTCATTATCTTTATCATCTACTATTTTAAAATTTTGTATAATTGCGATAGTATAATTTAAATTTCCATCACTAATTTTTAGTAAGTTTCCTAAACTAAGATTATTTTTAGCAGTTTCTATTATTTTTAAATTTGTAGCTCTAACTACAATTGAATTCAATTCGCTTGAATATACTTGTCCTATACAAATTTCGTTAGTCATAATCTTTCACCATATTTAAAACATACTTTAGCTCATTGATATTATTGATATTTAATATTTCTTTGTTACATCCAATTAAATCAACATCAGATAAATACTTTGTATTTATTAGAAATAAATCATCTGGAACATGATTATGAAGTACTGGTATCCTATCTATCATGAGTTTTTCATCTATATATAACAGCCTAATTCTAAAATCTATTGTTCCCTGCTGTAAATTGATTACAGCATTTTTAAAAAATTCTTTTTCTGTCCATTCTTCAATATCAAATGTAAAACCAATATTAGAATTTATATTTTTACTTTTCAAGCCTAAGTAAATAGCTTTAAAGCAATTATAATCATTAAATAATATAAAAGTCGGAATACTATTATTAGAAATATGTAATTTAGAATTTTTATACTGAAATTTATCTAAATATTCTTTGATAAAAATTATTAAAGAATTTGCATAATCATCAAAAGATTCGTTATCAAAAACAAAATATCTAGCCCTTTGATTGCTATTTAAGTTATCATGCAGAAACTTTCTTTTTTTAGTAAGAATTTGTTTATAATTTGATAGATACTTAGTATATTTCCATAATAGTACTTTATCTAATTGCTTTAATTCAAACAAAAATTTTTTCACTGATATTTTACGATCATCTATATTTTTATTTATAGCTAATTTATGTATTAGGAATAGTGCATTGGGATGAACTATGTCATCAATTGTATCCAAAGTAAAATCAAGCTGTTTTAGTATTTCAATATTTTTTTCTCGCAAATTATCTAAAGCTAGCCCAAATTCTATTGTAGAACGAGCACAAAAATCATTTACAATACTTTTATTATGTAAAAGGTGCTTTTTTATATCTTCTTTATATAATTGAAGTTTTTCAGGAGTGTCTTTATTAACAAAATACTTTATTTCATCAACAGAAATACAAAAACTATCGTTTTCATTTTTATCGGTGAAATAACAAAATAACTTATATCGTATAGGATTTTCTTGATTTGTATGACACCAATGATGCAACATTTGAATGATTGGTTTTTCAATTATAGAAGTTTGAAATTTTTCTTGCTTTTCGTGATATTTGCATTGAATAAAATCTTGATGCCCATTCGCAAATAAGTCTATATCTTCAATACCTTCGACAGTAATTATAGTATCTTCTTGATGAATATTTGTTAATATTTCATTTAAAGTTTTTTCAAACTGATATAAAAATCCTTTTATTGTACTACCAGCATATCTTTGATTCAATAGAAACTCCTTTTCTATGAGTTTACAATAAAAGTAATTAAAATGATAGAATACTACAAAATATTACATAAAATTACTTATATATTACACTTAAAAGTACTATAATAATTAACTTTAAGATATTTTTAGTTTATTTGTAATTTTGTAATTTTAAACTTTATAGAAAAATATATAAAAAATGATAATAGAATGCAGGTTGAATGCAGTTAAGATGATGTTGATTTAATTATAAAATATATTTAATGAGCTATAATAGTTTATCTGTGGGCTTCTGAGTAGTCTTAGTGTTAATAAATTTAATCTTATTTGTTTTATAAAATTCTGTGGGTAATGGGTGTGTAATTCATATGAAATTTCAGGGGATAATGAATAAGTTTCAAAAGGTTAAATTAGTTGTAAAATCTGTGAGTTTATCCTTTTTGCTTAGCTTGCCAAGGAGGATGTCGCGAGTTCGAGCCTCGTCTCCCGCTCCATAAAAAAGCCTTAAGACAGATGTCTAAGGCTTTTTTATTATGAGTGATATTGAAGAGAAGTTGTAAATTCGAGTGAAATTATCGTTGCTCAAATTCTAGATGAAGAATGAGCTTTAGATATGGAGTACTACTTAGTTCCCGCTCAATAAAGAAGAGTAACTAAGGTTGGTCTTTTTATTTTGTATAAAAAAATGCCTTAGACTTTTGTCTTAAGGCTTTTATTTTATTTAGTTATGCATAAGTATTAGTTACATCTGCAGGTCGGACTTTGAGTTCCGTCATTGCATATATAGTATCCGTTTTTACCGCAATATGCTACTCCACCATGATGTGAACAGCAACCTGAACGAGCATCACATTGATTACTTGTTGTTGGTAAAAATGTAAAATACCCTACAATTGATAAAATTCCTGCCAGAACCAATCCTAATAATACTTTTTTCATATTCATATTCCCTTATCTAATTTAAATATAGAAACATGTCTTAGGTAATTTTTCTATTAGCAATATGGCTAGTATTTTTAACATGTAGTTAAAAATACTAGTTTTGTGGAAGGATGATTTTGGCCTCTACATTTTTTACCGAATCTATACTGTTATTAAATCCGTTCAATAACTCAGCTGCAGTTTGCGCATTATAAAATTTCCCGCTTGTAACTAAAGCTGTGCACTCCAATTGCTCTAAATCATCTTTGTCTTTTATATTGAATGCAATTACGTCAATGTGAACATCTCGTCTTACTTTGATTAAATTCATTACAAATGAGCAAGGACTTTCGTCACAATTTTCGCCGCCATCTGTTAATAGGATAATATGTTTTTTTCCGTTGAATCCCATAAAGTCATATTTTATAGCTTGTTTTAGGGAATATGTTATAGGTGTCATTCCTCTGGGTTTTGATTTTGTAAGAGCGAATTCAATATTTTCAGTATTATGAGTGGAAATTGGAGATACTAATGTTGAAGCTCTGCATGCTTCTGCTGGTGTAAACCCCATTCTGTGTCCGTAAACTCTTAGTCCAACCCAAGTGTTGGGATTGATTTTGGGTAGAATTTCCTGCATTGTGTTTATCATGTGCTTGAATTTTGTTGAGCCTTCAAGCGGTTCTTCCATGCTGTTTGAAAGATCTAGTATAAATAAAATTCTTTCACCTGCATTCGAATCAAAATTGCTACTGAAATTTTGGGGCGAATGCAGTCCGTATTGTGAACATATTGCGGGTAAGCCTAAAGTTATACATATTAGTGAAAATATAAATATAGTTTTTTTCATAGGTGTATTGTAACTTTATTTTTAATATTTTTTATTGGTATACAGGGTAGTTTTATTTTTTATATACATTTACATGTTCTTGTAATATGATAGGATTACTTTAATAGAAAATTATAGGGTATGGAAAATGACAACAAATAAAGAGATTATAAAACAAGCTGAAAGAAATTTACGTGAACAATTTGAAATAATTGATGATATAAGAGATTATAATCAAGAAAAAGTTTTACAAGCTTTTATTGATAATAGAGTAGCTCCAGAGCATTTTTATACTGTTTCAGGGTATGGGCATGATGATTTGGGTAGAGAAGTTCTTGATAAAGTTTTTGCTCAAACATTTAAAACTGAAAAAGCTCTTGTCAGAATACATTTTGCTTCAGGTACTCATACATTGGCTTGTGCCTTGTTTGGGAATTTGAAATATGGTGATAAGCTAATATCTGTTGCGGGAACTCCATACGATACAATGCAAGAAGTTATAGGTACAATGGGGGATGAAGAAACAAAACGAGCATCTTTAATCGGTAATGGTGTTTTGTATGAAGAAGTTCCTTTATTAAATGATTCAGATATCGATTTTGACAAACTTGAGCAAATGGTAGATGAAACAACTACAATGGTTTTGATTCAGCGCTCAAAAGGTTATTCGACAAGAAAGTCTTTAACTATTGAAACTATAGAAA
>JAAVBM010000057.1 GCA_014803505.1 bacterium
CCTCGCCCGCTTTTATTATCTTATATATATTGATTGTAAATAAATGTAAATATTTCTCTTAATATATTAAAGTTTATTTTAAATAATTCCGACATATAAAATGTTGTTACGAAAAAATGAGGTAAAGAAAAAATGGAATTTAAATTTAATGAATCTACAATGTTGGAATTAAAACGTAATGCAGATACAGAAGCTAACTCTTATATGATTCTTTCAAAAGCAGCAGATGTTGATGAGTTAGAAATGCAAAATGTTATTCAGATAATTGATGAAACAGGCGAAGAAGTAACTTGTACATATGATAAGTTCGTGGAAATTTTTGATAATCATGGATTGGCAGGTTTTATTCTATAGAAATTTAAATAGCTGAGTATGAAATAGCAGAAGGAGATACTATTTGTATCTCCTTCTTTGATTGTATTTATTTTATGTTAATATAATTTTATGAATGATTTTAAACATTATACTGTAATGAAAAATGAAGCCGTTGATGCATTGAATTGTGAAAACGGTAAAGTTTATGTCGATTGTACTTTAGGTGGCGGTGGACATAGTGAATTGATTCTGCAGCGAATTTCTCCAGATGGAAGATTGATTTCTTTTGATATAGATCAAGATGCTATAGATGCAGCTTCGGAGCGATTAAAGGATTATAAAAATCTTACAATTGTAAAAAGTTCTTATACTAATATTAAAAGTGTTTTTAAAGAACTTGGAATAGAAAAAATTACCGGTGGTATTTTATTTGATTTGGGTGCATCATATCATCAATTGACCAAGCAGGAACGTGGTTTTTCTTTTTCTAAAGAAGCACCATTGGATATGAGATTTAATATGGATTCGGATTTTTCTGCGTATGATGTAGTTAATGATTATAGCGAAGAAGAGTTAGTAAGAGTTTTTTCTGAATATGGGGAAGAAAGATTTTCGAAACGTATAGCAAAAGCAATTGTAAATGCTCGTAGACAAAATCCTATAAGAACAACAACTGAATTGGCAGATATAATTGTACATTCAACTCCAAAGATAAAATCAACAATTCACCCTGCAACCAGAGTGTTTCAAGCTATCAGGATTGAGGTGAATGAAGAGTTACAAAATGTAAAAAACACATTGAACGATGTATTGGATTTATTAGAAGTTGGTGCTATAATCAGTGTAATAAGTTTCCATTCTCTTGAAGATAGAGTTGTGAAGCAGGCGTTTAAATACCATTCTACACGCTGCCATTGTGATAAAACTCAAATGATTTGTCACTGTCCTCCTCCAATTCTAGAGTTGGTGAACAAAAAGCCTATCGTTGCATCAGAGCAAGAAGTTAATGAAAATCCACCTTCTCGAAGTGCGAAGTTAAGGGTTGCTAAATGTATAAGAGCTAGAGTGTAGTATAGTTTATTTGCAGGTAGTTTAGGGTAATATGAATTTGACAACAGCAAAAGTTAAAATTGAGCATCAAGAGCGCATTCGTAAGCATAATGATTATGTTAATGCTCCGAATAAAGAAGAAACTGTTGTTACAGGAAGTTTTTATCAAGCCAAGCCTATGACTATTAGAGAAATGGTCACTCGAAAAATTAATAAGTCACTTTGTGGTTGTTTAATATTTACTATATTGGTTACTTTTGTAAGCTATTATATTGCAATGAATTATGAAGCTAAATTAAACTCGTTGGATAATGAAATTGTTAGACTTAATGAGGAAAATCAAAATTTACAAGCTGAGTTAGACAAGTATAAATCTTTCAATAATGTTGATACGAAAATTGGAGAGTTTAATTTGTTGCAAAAAGCAGATAAAGTGATAGAAGTTACAGCTCTTACTTCTGTGAAAAATTCTGATAATACTTCTAAAACAGCATCTTCTAATTTTAATTGGGCAATTGGTTATTAATTTTAAGCGTAAGATATTTTTTCACAAATAGGTATAATGCCAAAAAGATAGTATTTTTTTCTGGTTTCCCATTCATAAGTTTTCAGTATAGGTATTCCAAAGCATTTTATACAACTTTTTTTCTTTACTAAGTATTTTGGGTTGCTTTTTAAATTGTGTTTTTTGAAGAAATCTAGTACATATTGTTTTGATGTAATAGAGTCTTTACATTTTTTATCAGATTTTTGAAGAGTTTTTACTGTTGAATTCATATTTGCCCAATAGTGATAGTATGTGTTAGGAACTGTAACTATTTTATTAGAGTAGTAAACTGCTCGAGTTACAAAGTCTACATCTTCATAATACATTCCTTCAATAAATCTTAGTTTTAATTTTTCTATAAATGCTCGGCGGTAAACTTTGTTCCAGACATAGCACATATTGGGAACTTGTGCTATATTTATTTTTTCTTGAGCATCTGTATATTCAGATTCATTAGTATAATTTATTCTGAATTTTTGAGAATTTTTTCGTTCTCTAATAATTGAGCCGCAAGAAATATCTGCGTTGTATTTATAACAAGCATTTATGAGATTTTCATAATAATTTGAATCAACCCAATCGTCAGAATCTGTAAATGTTATATAACGACCTGTTGCGTTGCTCAAGCCAACATTACGAGCTTTGCTTTGACCTGAATTTTTTTGGTTAAAGACTTTAATTCTTTTATCTTGTTTTGCGAAATTATTACAAATTTCGAGACTATTATCTGTTGATCCGTCGTTTATCAGTAAAATTTCTATATTCTGTATGCTTTGAGATGTTAGACTCTTTATGCATTTTTCTAAAAACTGTTCTGAGTTATAAACGGGAACAATTATACTTAAATCAATATTTCCTTCCAGCATGTGATAATTATCGCAGAGAATCAACTTAAAAAATATTGCCTAGTTGTCTAGTTTTTAAATTAAATTTAGTGTTTTATTACAAATGTTACATAAGTTTTAAATACTTAAGTTTGAAAAATCCCATACTTTAGTATGAATTTTTTAAAAAGGCATTAAAGTTTTGTTTATTTGTGCCGTAAATATACATGAAGGCATGTATTCTAAAAAGGATAAATTATGGATAAAGAAGAGAAAAAGCAGGTAGGAATTTCACTTTTTGGGCAATCTGATTATTTACGAGAAGTAGATCCCATAGAGGAAATGTTTGCATTAAATCTTGGTGATTTTATTTCTGAAAGTTTGATATCTGAAGATTTGGCTAAAAAAATAAGTACCAAAGCTAATAAAAAAGAAAGACTGCAAAATCAATTAAAAGAATTAACTGATATTTATTCTTCTAAAAATACATTATGCGTTTTGAATTTTTCAACTAACGAAGAACAAGCTATTTATAAATCAATTGCGAAATCTATTTTGCAAATGATAGAAGTTAATGATTGTAAAATTTATTTGATAAAAGAAGATAAACTTATTTCTGTTGTAGAAAAGGGTTTACCTGAAGCAAATACTATTACAATAAGTGACCTTATGCATGATGATATTATTGATAGAGGTGAGTTTGTATATATTCCTATGCGTAGTTCTTCAATGCCTGTTGGAGTTATAGAACTCAGCGTAAAAGAAAAGCTTCAAGATGATTATTTAGATTTGGTAATGAGTATTGCTAATTTGTTAGGAACTACCATTACATTACAAAATGAAGTAGAGCTTACTAATAAATTAATAGAATCTATTGATACTTCTGAGTTTGAATTAAAACAAGCAAGAGCTGAATTAACAGCTTTAATTGGTGATTTATGTGATTATCAACAAAGTTTTGTTGAATCTTTGGCAAATGCTGTTGATCATAAAGGTCAATATACGGTTTCTCATTCAAGAAATACAGCTAAGTTAGCTCGTGGTATATGTAAAAATCTAGGGCTAAATGAGAAAACTACAGATTTAATTTATTATGCAGGCTTGTTGCAAAATATTGGTAAAATTATCTTACCGGAAAAAATATTTGCAACAAATGGTAAATTGACTGCCGATGAATTAAAGAAAATTAAAAATCATACCAATATTGGTGTTAATTTATTGATGAATATTAACTTCTTATCAGAAGTTGTTCCATATATTACATATCAAACAGAGCGAATTGACGGTTCTGGCTTACCGGAAGGTTTGAAAGGTCAATCAATTCCTCTTGGTTCAAGAATTATTGCTGTTGCAGATGCATATTCTGCTATGACGTCAGATCGTCCATATCGTAAGGCTATGGATTCTCAGCAAGCTTTCGAGATCATATCCTCTGAGATTGATAAGAAATGGGATCGCGATGTTGTAAATGCGTTAGGGCAGTTTATTAAATAAAAAAAAGGATGGTTTTATAACCATCCTTTTTTTTAAAATGTTTTAGTTTCAATGAACTCTAAGTTTGGACTGAAGTTATTACTTGCTTCATCAAGACTAATTTTGTTTACTATGCTTGCTCGCTTTTTACGGAAAAGCATATCAACAAAAGCTTCTAACCTTGTTACAAAACCTGCTTCACCGGTTTGTTCGTCAATAGTTAAGTTTAGTAATGGTTTATTAAACTGTTTAGCTCTTCTTGTAATTCTTTCAACCATTAACGAATCAGGACCGCAGCCAAATGCTGTGATTGTTATAATACCGTCTACTTTATTATCTTTTAAATAATGACCTGCACAGCCTGTCATTTCATCTTCATTAGCCCAGTATTTTTCATTGCCAAGGCTTGTGATACCTTCTTCTAACTGTTCTGATGATAATTGAAGTGCTGTACAAACTTTGACGTCCATATTTTCAAGTTTATCTAAAATCTTCATACAAACACGTTCGTCGTAGATATTGTAACCGTGACCAACAAGTGCTATTGAAATCGGATATTCTTTAGATGAATTTGAGATAACAACTTTTCCTTGTAGCGCATAGCTTAACGCTTTAGAGTAAGGCATACCGGACTTTGTCATAACGTAAAAATTGTTATAACATCTCCATCCGGCTTTCGAAGCTCGTTTGATAAGTTTCATATCTGTAATACCGAAAGGTTTGACAGCTTCTGCTAAAAACTCATATAATCCTTGATTTTTTTCTGATTTATCAAGAGTTGCTTCTATGATCGTAAAGTCAGCTTTTACAACGTTTCTTACTAAATCAGGGAGTCCTCTGATTTTTGAGCAGTTATAAATTTTGTTATCTACAGATTGAATTGATGGGACAAATATCTTATCAATACCTTTGTTTATTAGATTAAGTATATGCCCGATATAGACTTTAATAGGTAAACAGGTTTCTGTAACTACTAAGCCTGCACCTTCAGACATTGTTTGTTTTGTTGTAACATCTGATAAAACTATTTTAATACCTAGATCAGTAAAAAATCCGTAGTAAAATGGATAATTGTTGTAAAAAGACATTGCTCTTGGTATTCCAATAACCTTTTCATTATTTTTGATATTTGTCATGTATTTATCCCTAATTATCTGTTTCTTACTATATTTATAATAGCTCAAAAAAATATTTTTTGATAGTTGTTGTCACTTTAGTTTCCAGATTATCATGCAAAGCCACTTGCCACAATGGCTGTTACGCCCTAAAAGATCCTTCGTTAAATAAAATTTATCCATTTGTTTGTGATGGTTTTTGCAGAATGCACATGTTTGAAGACAGAATAATGGATAATTTTGAA
>JAAVBM010000058.1 GCA_014803505.1 bacterium
ATAAGTTTACAGAATTTAAATTCGGTAAAAGTCAAGGCTCTTGTATATAATACAAGGGCTTTCTATTTGACAGTAAGTAAATTTATAATTGGCGGTGCAAATAAGAAAACGCCTATCATAACTGCAGTTACAGAAACAACCATTACTGCGCCGGCAGCTATATCTTTTGCCATACCAACCATTCTGCAATACTTATTATGAAATATTGCATCCAGCGAGAATTCTATTGCCGAATTGAACATTTCAGCTGAGATAACTGAAGCTATTGTTAGCAATAAGATACAGAATTTAGTGATTGAAAAATTTAAACAATAAGCACTTATTAAAACCAATGTAGCAACGAATAAATGAACTCTAATATTACGTTCACTTTTTATTGTTAATCTCATTCCTTTTCTGGCATTTTTAAAAGTGTTTGAAAAACCTTGTTTTTTATACTTTGTCATATACTATCCCTATACTTTCCAACGCATTCTTTTGATGTTTTATGATAAAGTTAAATTCGTCTTCTGTTTGATGGTCAAATCCTAACAGGTGTAATATTCCGTGACTTATCAGAAAATAAAGTTCAGTTTCTTTTGAGATATCTTTTTTTTCTGCTTCATCAGTAACTTTATCTAATGCTATTATAATCTCTCCTAAATTAATTTCCAAATCCAGAACAAATTTTTCTTCTTCTGTTGAGTCTGCAAAGACTGCAAAAGTTATGATATCGGCAGGATAATCTTTTCTTCGATATTCTTTATTTATTTCGTGAGTTTTTTTGCTGTTGCAAAGTAAAAAATCGAAAGCTACTGATTCATATTGATAGTTATTCAAACAACATTTCTCAGCTATTTCAGGTTGGTTCATGTAGTATGCAAATAATTTTTGTGTTACATCTTCAAATTTTTCTTTATCAACTGTCCAGTTTAAGTAAATGTTATCGATAAATAAGTTAAGTTTTATCATAAGTTTTAATTCTCGCTATTATTTAAATCGTCTTTGTTTAAATCATTTTTTAATGTTTTATTTTTAGATTCTTCCAGTTCTTGAACTTTTTTTTCAAAATCTTCATCCAAGATTTTGTTTGGTATTTCTATTTTATTTTTAGCAAATTCTTCTGCTATATTTTCTTGATATTTAATTCTGTTATGTTGCATACCTCTAAGAATTCTACTGAAAGTTGCAGCAATAATTTTGATATCTTTGAGGGTTAGCGGACTGTCAGCAAGCTGACCATCATTTAATCTTTCAACGATAATTTTGTCTATAATGTTTTCTATTTCGTCAACTGTAGCACCTTTCATTGCTCTTACAGCTGATTCTACAGCATCAGCAATCATAAGAATGGCAGTTTCTTTTCTATTTGGTTTAGGTCCAAGGTAACGGAATTGTTCTTCTTTAACATTTTCAGCACCTTCTTCTTGGATGGCTTGGTTATAAAAATATTTAGCAATGCCTTCTCCGTGGTGTTGTAGGATAAAATCACTAATAATATTTGGTAATTTATATTCTTTTGCTAAGTCAACACCATCTTTTGGGTGGGCAGTAATAACCATTTTACTTAGTCTTGGGTTTAGAGTATTATGTGGGTTTTCAATACTAAAATAAGATTGATTTTCTACAAAGAATAAAGGTCTTTTTAATTTTCCTATATCGTGGTAGAAAGCTCCTACTCTAGCCAAGATAGGGTTGGCGCCAATAGCTTCAGCTGCAGCTTCACAAAGAGATGAAACCATCAAGCTGTGATGATAAGTTCCCGGAGCTTCAATTTGAAGTCTTTTTAGTAATGGTTGGTTATGGTCGCCTAATTCTGCAAGTCCGTAAGGGGTAATGATATGGAAGGTGCTTTCTAGAAGTGGAGATACACCTAATGCTACTATTGAACTTACAATACTGTTAGTGAAAAGTAATATACAATTTTTTAGGATCATATAGTTATTTACTTCAATCAAACATTTGTCAATGAAATATAAGCTCATCATAATAAGAATTCCTGCTACACCCAGGTGGAATCCAACTCGAATCAAGTCAAATCTTCTAGTGTAACGAATTCTTGAAATCGTAATCATTCCGATTAGCGAAAGAACTATAAATATTATGATAAATTGAGCATCGTATTGCATTCCGACTGTCAAAATTGTTGTTGTTAAAGTAGAAAGCAAGAATGCTATTCTAGGGCTTAAGAAGATTGCTCCGATTATCATAATTGCAGGAATTGGTAATATATATGGTGAAAATCCTGTAGGAAGCATAACCGCTACAATGCAAGTCATTGCTGTTAGCATTCCGGCAAGAGATAGATATCTTGGTTCTAAGAAGTCTTTATCAAAGAATTTTAAATACGCGATGAATATTAAAGTAACAAGCAATACTAATACATAAATTGATAGAATTCCTTGGAAGTTAAGTTCGTAAACATTATATCCAGCTTCTCTCAATGCATCTCTTTTTAGGCGTGTTATTGGTTCGCCTTCGAAAACGATTTTTTCACCTTTTTGGAAAGTTACTTTGTAAGGTTTAACTGAATCTTGAGCATTTAATTTTGCAATTTCAGTAGCAGCTTCGTCTACTACAAGATTAGGTACAATTACTTGTTCTAATAGTGCGGGAATTACTGCGATTTGACGTTTTGAAACGTTTGTAACCAAATTATTTTGAATAAGAGAACGAATATTATCTTTTTCGTAGTCTTTTTCGGTAATTCCGACTTGTAATATATTAACAAGGGATAAGGAAGCTTTATCGAAAGCTTCTCTCAAACTTGCATTATCGACGTTTAATAAAAAGTCGATTATAAAATCTTTTTTAGGGTTGTCTGACAAATCAAATAAAACGTTAAGTTCGTCAGTTTTTTCTTTTTCAGATGTGTTTTTCTTTCTTATTTGAATAACTGAATTTTGTAGCGTTTCCAGATTAGATTTTATAAAATCATCTTCTGCCGGAACCAAAATAGGTTCAACTTTTTGTGCTACTTCACGCTTATGTTGTTCAGTACGCTTTACATCCTGAACGGTAAGTGTTTTTTGTGCAATAATATCTTTTTTGCTAATCCCGTTTTCAACTATACTTTGGAAAAAGAAGTTTTGGGATGCAATAATTGCAGTTATTGCAAATGTAAACAGCACCAAGTAACCGATTTTTATCATCTTTGAAGACGTAAAAAACTCTCTCACATTGTCAAAATATTCACTTTTAATCATATATAAATTCCTATTTAAATTCTGTTTTATATATCAATTTTATCCGTTAGTAAAAATTTTTCAAGTGTCGGAGTAAATATATACAGTATAAGGATTAGATACAAAAAAGAGACCGAATTTCGGTCTCTTTTCGAATAATAATTTTTTGTGATTATTTTTGTTCTTCTGAATTTTCATTTTCAGAATTTTCTTCAGGTTTGTCTTTTTGTTTAGACATTAAATCTTGGATTTTACCTTTGATTTCTTCGCCTTTTTTCTGAAGATCAGAAACTGCATCATCTGCTTTTGATTGAATTTGTTTTGCTGTTTCATCAGCGCGTCTAACCATATCTTGAGCTGATTCAGCTAAAATTTTTCTGGTTTCTTCACCTGATTTAGGAGCTAATAAAATACCTGCAATAGCGCCGATAGCTCCACCAACAACAAAACCTGCTATAAATCTTGATACTGACATATTAATTCTCCTTTTTTTGTCTTACATATTATAAATCTGAATTAATAGGATTTCATTCCCTGAAAGTGTACTATTTTTTTCTTGCGAATAAAGAATAAATAGTCATGAAACCCTTGAAAAATCCTCCAAATAAGCTTTCTGAGAAAGTTTTAGTTTTTGAAAGAGCATTTTCCAGACTTAATTTAACATTGCCTACACCTTCATCAGTGCTTTGAACAAGTGAGTTAATAGAACGCATTGTTTCATTAAGTTCTTTTAGTGTAGGTTTGAGTTCTGTGTTAATAAGGACAGATGTCTCATTAAGATTTTTTGATAAAATATCTAAATTCTTTAATAATTTAACTAGATATACTGTAATTATGATAAGAGCAATACCTGCAGTTACAGCAAGAAAAGTTAAACCGTGATTTAGAATTATTTCAGAAATTTCAATACTCATTTTTAGTTCCTTTACTGTTTAATAGATTTAGTAATCAAATTCGTTATCACTGCTATTGTTTTCAGAATCTTCCAATTCTTTCGCTTTCTGCATTTTTTTAGATTTTACAGAGTTATTAAGCTTTCTGAATTGTCTTTCTAATTTGTATTTCATTAAATCGATAGATTCCATAGCTTGTTTTTTAGCTTCGGTAATTTGTGGTGCGTGTTTTTCATATAAATCACAAGCCGCATCTTTTAGGTCTTTGCGTGATTCTTCACCAGGTTTTGGTGCGAAAAGAACACCGGCAACAATACCGCCCACAACTCCTGCTATTACGCCCATCGAAAACATAAATGCTTTGTTTTTACTCATAGTTGTAAACCTCGTCTTTCAAATTTCTTCATAATTGTAACATATTTTTTGACTAATTTCAAGCGAGTATCTGATAAAATCTCTGCATTTCCTTATGATTGGTGCGTTTTGAGTTTTGTTCCTGTTAATTTTATTGCAAAACGTTGGAAATACTGTTATAATATTAATACTGAATTGATTTGGATGAAAAGGAGTTTTACAGTGATTAATAAACTAAGAGGATTTATAAAGAGTAGTCAGAGTGGGTTTACTCTAACAGAAGTTTTGTTAGCTGTGGCGATTGTAGGTCTTATTGCTGCATTGGTACTTCCTGCTCTTGTTACTAACTATCAGAACGAAACTTTTCAACGAATGAAAGATCGCCAAATTCAAGCAATAGATGAAACTATAAGAAGCTTGCCAGTAAAAGAAAATCAGGCGTCATTCAAAGATACAACAATGTATTCCGACAGTGGTTCTGATATTGAGGCTAAATCAGGGAAATTCTTGAAAAAATATTTCAGGGTTGCAAAATACTGTGGTGTAATAGCTAGTGGTGGAACTACAGATTGTTTTGCAAGTGAATATTTTGAGTATAGTGATAGAGATAAAAAAATTATCCCTCAGGCTGATATAGGATTACAAGGTGCTTGTGCTCAATTAAAAAATGGTATTAGTTTATGTATAATGCCTCAAATTGGAAATAATGCGCCTCAGGTATATATGGATTTGAATGGTCCTAAAGGTCCAAATGTTATTGGTCGAGATATTTTCCTTTCTGATGATTTTGAATTAGGAGCTCAAAAAGTAAGTAGTTCTACTTCTGGTTCTTCTTATTCTGTTAATTCCGAAGATAGTCCTGTAATAACGTCTAAAGAGCCTAGTAAATGTGTTTCTGATTCGGATGCATCGGATGTTTGTTGTGCTGAACGTAGTTCAAAAGGTCAAATCACTCCGGGATCTGCTTGTTGTGCAAATTCTAATTATATAGATGCTCCTGCTTGTATTCAAACTATTGAGGTCCATTTAGATTATTATCCGACGGCTCATAATTATAATTCTGGTGATACTCCATATGTAAATATAACTGGGTCTAGAACAAGAACGGTTCCTGCTAATTATTGGGATAAGATTCCGTCAAGTTTGTCTGTAAGAATTAAATGTGGTAATGGTACTTATCAAGGCGGGCAGCTTTCAATGTCTACTCTTATCAACGCTATTAAAAATTCATCACTGTCACAAGTAAATTTTACCGGAACAATAAATGATGTGTCTTGTGCATTTGATAATGAAGACTTGTTATGGGTTAATAATGGAGCAACAGAATATACACAGAATGGTATAAAGTATGTACTGTTCAAACAATAAGATCGTAAAAAATCCCTTGTTAATTTTTAACAAGGGATTTTTTTATTTTCTAAGAAATTTTTTTATACCAAGGAATATATCTATAATTATAAGGAATTTTTTCCAATCAGCGTTTAGGATAAGTTTTCCGATGGTTGACCATATTTGCGGTTTGAACATATTTAAATAATCATTTTTTCTTACATCAAGAAAATTGGAAAACTCGCCCATTTTTTTATTTACAGCGTAAATATCTGTTCTGACTTTTTCAATTTCATCCTTTATAACCGGTCTAATTGCTGTTATTTCTTCATTGGTTTTGCAGATAACTGTGTTGAATTTGTTCAGCTTTGAAATTATCCAAGAAACAATTATCAATTCCGCTATAAAAATTATTGTAAAAAATAGTATTAACATCTTTAATTTTTTCTCATTTTTGTATTATATTAGGTTTATAATATATTATTTAAAGACATTTTTAAATACGTCTAAAGGACTATTTTATGGGCAGAGTGAGATTTTATACAGCATTAATAGCAGCTAGAATGATTTATTTGGCAATAAGATTGTTAAATCGTTCATCAGGGACTTCTTTTGTTGGAATGTCAGTTTTGAAAGTTTGTCCGAACTTTTTATCTTATTGTCGAAATTATATAAATAAAGCTATAACTGTAACCGGTACTAATGGTAAAACTACTACTTCAGGCCTGTTGGCTTATATTTTAGAATCTGATAAAAATAGTCTTATTCACAATGTAAAAGGTGCAAATATGCTGACTGGTATTGCAAATGCCTTTGCATTAAATATTTTACCTGCTAAAAAGTTTGGTTATGCGGTTTTGGAGTCCGATGAGGCTTATTTAACAAAATTGTATGATTATTTTAATGCGGATTCTTTAATTGTGACAAATTTATTCAGAGATCAATTGGACCGATATGGTGAATTGTCTACAACTGCAAGTTTTATTCAAAATGCAATTGATAAAAATAAAGATTTAACTTTGTTTTTAAATGCGGATGATCCTTTGGTATCTGCTTTTGGTAAAAATAGAGAGGCTTTATATTTTGGTTTTGAAGATGTTGAATTTTGCTCAGAAGCACACGGGTCTGTATCTAACGCTCCTACTGAAGTGTTTAATTGTGTTTGTGGCGAAAGTTTAGGTTATACAAAACAGTTTTTTGCTCAACAAGGACATTACAGATGTGAACATTGTGGTTATGCCCGTCCAGAATTGGATTTTAAAGGTTATGCAAAAATATATTCAGATTATTCGGAATTAAAGATTGAGTATAAAAACAAATCATATGAATTTAGGCTTAATCTTGTTGGGCTTTATAATGCTTACAATGCTCTTGCTGCAATATCTCATGCTTTGTATTGTGGGATTGATGAGAAAATTATCAGTGATGCTGCAGCTTCTTATAAATCTATTTTTGGTCGTGCAGAAAGAAGGGTTATCAATAGACATGAAACATTGATTCAGCTTATTAAAAATCCAACCGGAGCAAGTGAGGTTTTAAAAACTGTCGATTTATCATCAAATATCGTTATTGCGATAAATGATAATTATGCTGATGGTCGAGATATTTCGTGGCTTTGGGATAGTGATTTTGAACAGCTTAAAAATGCAGAAAAACTTGTGATTACATCCGGTATTCGCGCAAAAGATATTGCGACAAGATTGAAGTATGCCGGTATTTCGCAGGATAAAATTATTGTTGAAGAAGATATAAAAAAAGCAGTTGCAATTGCTTCAAAATCTGATAATATTGAAGAGAAGATAACAATTCTTCCTTCGTATACAGCATTATTAAAATTAAATAAAATGAAGTTTTAGAAAGGAAATAAAAATGCTTTTAGGTGTAAATATTGATCATATTGCTACATTAAGAAATGCTCGTGGAGGGTTTGAACCTGATCCTATACAAGCAGCTCAAATTTGTGAGGCTAATGGTGCAACGTCTATTACTGCTCATTTGCGCGAGGATAGACGCCATATTATGGATAATGATATAAAAGCATTGAAAAAAAGTATAAAAACTAACTTGAATTTAGAAATGGCTGTTACAGAAGAAATGCAAAAAATAGCTTTAGAAGTTAAGCCTTATTCTGTATGTTTGGTTCCAGAAAAAAGACAAGAAGTTACAACTGAAGGCGGTTTAGATGTTGTGGGACAGCTTAATAAGATAACAAATTTTATTATTCCGTTAGTTGAAGCCGGAATATTGGTAAGTTTATTTATTGATCCGACTGAAGATCAAATCAGGGCTGCTGCAAAAACAGGTGCTCAGTTTATTGAAATGCATACAGGTCAGTATTCACGAGCATTTGGAACTCCTGACGAACAGGACGAGTTTGAAAATTTGAGAGAAGCATCAAGGTTAGCGCATGCATTAGGCTTGAAAGTTAATGCAGGACACGGTTTGAATTATCAAAATGTACAGAGAATGCGTCAAATTGAAGATTTGTATGAATTAAATATCGGACATAGTATTATTTCACGTGCTGTATTTACGGGTCTTGCTCAAGCTGTACAGGATATGGCTGATTTAGTTAAGTAGGTGTTGAAAATGGATAAATCTAAAGAAGAAATAATTGAAGAAATGCAGCAGGTTGCTCAGCAGATGGTATTAGATGATTTAGAAGAAAATCCTGATATTGCAAATGAATATTTTGATTGTGATTGTTGTGGCAAAAATAAATGCCTTGCTGGTTCTATACGTTATGGCGACTATCGATTATGCAATGACTGTGTTTTGATTGCTGAAACAGGTTTTGCTTTAGGAAAAATTAAAGATATTCAAGATTTGATGGATGCAATGGAAGATAAGCGTTTAGAAGAACTTTGTAATTTTGTAAAAGATGAGGAAGTTCGAAAGGCGCAAATGGATAATTAAAAAAGAAGGATTTTTAAATCCTTCTTTTTTGTTTATTTACTTGTAAAATCCGGTTGTTGATGCTGCGGGAATAATGGTTTCGGACTGAAAAATCCAGGAGCTCCAATGCCTTGGAAAGGTGGGCGTGGCGGGTGATTTTTTTCAAACTTTGCGCGACCTTCGGCTTTCATTTTTGCAAGTTCGTTTTTCTGTTTTTTTGTTAAGATTTTTTCAAATTCTTGACTATTTGCTTTTCTTATTTCTTGAGCTTTTTTTTCAAGTTCTCTTATTCCAGATGTTAATTCATCTATTCTTTCTTGTTGAGCTTTTTCAGATATTCTGGAAAGTTTTACTGTTTCAATTTCTTGTCTTTTTTGTTCAATCTGTATGATTATTGGTTTGATTTGTTCTCTGCCTTCTTTATGAATTATTTTTGCTTTTTCTTTCTGTTTATCTGTTAAATTTAATCTTTGTTCAAATTCTTTTTTCATCTGTTCTCTTTGTTGGGCAGATAGTTTATGTGGCGGTGTTTGTTCGGCCAATGCTTGGGTACAGCAGGCTCCAAATGCTATGATTGTTGCTGCCATAAGTAATGAAAATAGTTTTTTCATAATTATCCTTTCGTATTTATTATATTAAATCTTTCAGTTGTTCTGCTAATTCTTTTTTTGCATTATAAATTCGTGATTTTATGGTTCCTAACGGACATTTAAGTTTTTTAGCACATTCTTCATATGAATATCCGTAGATTTCACTCATCATAATTACTTCTTTAAATTTAGGTTTTAAGTTATTTACGGCTTTGATAATTTTTTGTTGTCTTTCTGTGTTTGCAGCATTTTTTTCCGGTGTAGACTTTTTGTCTTTAATTGTTCCTAAAGTATAATCATCAGATGTCGCAGTGCTGAATACTTTGTGATAAGAAGATTTTAAATAATCAAGAGAAGTGTTCTTTGTTATTTGGGAAATCCAACTTTTAATTGTACCTTGTTCTTTGTATTTATTTGAATTTTTCCAAATTTTTACATAGACCTCTTGTTCCAAATCTTCATTATCTTCTTTGGTAATCAGTCGTATAATATTTTTAATATTTTGTTTATTTTCTTTTATTACTTTATTGAAATCCATCTATTCTACCGTAATTAGTCCATAAGAATCTACAGGCAGCCCAAGATCTTCGGCGCTAAGAGCTGTTCCATATTTTAATGTGTCAGAAACATCTGTATTTAGGTTAATTATACCTAAAGTTGTTCCGCTAAACATTAACATAAATAGTGCGCATGCTATTTTTACCTTAGCTAAGTTTTTGCGTTTTTCTTTATAGTAAGGTCTTACTTCTTTTAGTAATTCGGACACTTTTAACATCTTTTCATGCTCAAGTCTGCAATCTTCACATTCTGCAAGATGTTTATTGAATTCTTCATCATTTCTAAAAGTAAAAAAAGCTTCGTATTTATTGCATTTATCTTTCATTTTAGTAACCTCTGTACTTTTATAACGATTTTAATCTAAAAAAGTTCATTTTACCAATTATAAAGTTAAAATATGTTTCAAATTCTTGCATAAACATTTTATTAATAGTATGATGTTAAGAGTGTAGAGGGGAGAAATTTATGGAATTTTTCAGAAAACATCAAAAAGCTATTATTGTAGTAATCAGTTTTACTTTTATTGCTTGGACTGTTGGCTTGATGTTGTTACCGCTGCTTGTTAAATAGAATAAATATGAGTATAAAAAGTATCTTAAAAAATATATTTATAAGCTGGATTTTATTAGGAATGCTGGGGGGTATCGGTGTTTCCGGTATTGTTTCGGCTGCTCCGTCCTTGGATCAGAAGTTGAAGCAGACGAATAATAAGCGTTACTATTATCAGCAAAAGAAAAAGCAAGCTGATTTGAAACTCAAGACTGAGCGTAACAAATTAAGTAATAATCAACAAAAGTTAGAACAGGCTCACCAGAATTTGCAAGCTACTACTGCTCGCTATAATAATCTGGTTTCAAATTTGAATTCTATGGAAAGTCAGTTAAATGCCACAATTGCAGAGTTTAAAAGCATAGATGCTGCAATGAAAGATAGAATTCGCCAAGTATACAAACATCAAAGAACTGGCATGTTTGAGCTTATTTTATCTGCGAGAGATGTAAATTCATTGATGGACGTATTTTATTTTGAAAAGTTGGTTATTCAGGATGATTACAAAAGAATGAAGGCTGTAAAAGATAAAGCGGATGAAATTGCCAGAATGAAAGCTCAGGTTGAAAGTCAGCGCCGTATAGTTGAAGCTTCTATTCGAGATATAAATAATCAAAGAGCAAATATTCAAAACTCAATTGCTGCAAATAAATCAATGATTGACCGTTTGCAAAAAGATAAAAATTATTACGAAAGAACTGAACGTGAACTTGCAAGACAATCTGCAAGTATTCAAAATATGATTGCAAGTTTAACTAAAAAATCTTCGGGCGGTACAACTACTGTAAGAGTATCTTCCGCAGGATTTATAAAACCTATTGCAGGTCCTATAACTTCACCTTTTGGATATAGAACACACCCTATATTCAAAAGTAGAATCTTCCACTCAGGTATAGATATTGGAGGACCAAACGGAGGAGCTATCAGAGCTTCAAATGATGGAAAAGTTATTTATTCCGGTTGGTATGGAGGTTATGGAAAAGTTGTAATTTTGGACCACGGAGTAGTAAATGGTCATCCTATTACAACTTTATATGCTCATATGTCAGCAATTAACGTATCTAACGGACAAATTGTTACAAAAGGGCAAACTATTGGACGAGAAGGTTCTACCGGTTATAGTACCGGACCTCACTGTCACTTTGAAGTCAGGGTTA
>JAAVBM010000059.1 GCA_014803505.1 bacterium
ACAACAATGGATCCAGCAACAAGAACTTTATTAAAAGTTAATGTTGAAGACGCAATGTTATGTGACCAATTATTTGACGTATTGATGGGTGATAAAGTTGAACCTCGTAGAGATTTTATCGAAACTCACGCAGTATATGCAACAAACATTGATACATAGGATATGGGGATAAATAATATAAAAAAAGAGGAGATTAAATCTCCTCTTTTTTTACTATTAGATATTTTGTCACTCTGAACTCGATTCAGAGTCTAGTCTCATTTGCCAAGTAACAGATTCCGGATCAAGCCCGGAATGACAATATGCGAATTTGTCACCCTGAACTTGATTCAGAATCTGGTTTCATTTGCCAAGTAATAGATTCCGGGTCAAGCCCGGAATGACAATATGCAAACTCGTCACTCTGAACTTAATTCAGAGTCTGGCTTCATTTGCCAAGCAATAGATTCCGGATCGAGTCCGGAATGACCGTAAATGTCAAGCCTGAAATGACAACTGGAGAACTCGTCACCCTGAACTGACTAGAAAATAGCGAAAGCGTAATTTTCTGTTCCTACTTGGTGATTCAGGGTCTTTTTCTATTCTATACCTTTTAACAACTCATCAACACTAATATGAAAAACTTTTACCATTTCTGCCACTAAAAAGAATTTTGGATGCTGTTTACCATTTTCAATTAAACTAATTGTTCGGGTTGAAACTTTTAATAAACTTGCCAATTGCTCTTGTGAAAGGTCATTCTTAATCCTTTCAAGCTTTACTTTTTTACCAAAATTTTTAAGCAAATTTTCCATAATTTAATTATATATAGTTGACAGATAATCGTCTATGATATAAACTTATTTTATTATGAAGTTTATATCATAAAAATATAAGTTTACTACAAAGGAGAAGTAAATGAATAATAATGAAACAAGGTTTATTAATTTCGGAAAATATATCCAATCATCCAGAGAATTACGAAAATGGTCTATTAAAGATCTATCAAATAAATCAGGGCTTTCTCAATGGTCATTAAAACGTATTGAACAAGGAAATTTGAAAAGAATTAAGCTTTCTCATATTATACAACTAGCATCGGCATTCAAGGTGAAATTTACAGAGATTATTAAGGCTTTAGATTTATAACAAAAGGGCGAGATTTAAATAAATCTCGCCCTTTTAATATTCTTTCTAAAAAACTATTCTTCCATAGCTTTTACATCTTCTACAACTTCAGCTTCTTCATCATCTTGAACTTCAGTTCTGATGGAAGCTTTGTCTGAAGAAATATTTTTATCTTTGAATTTAGTAATTTGTCTTGCTAATTTATCAGCTAACAAATCGATACTTGCATACATAGATTCAGCAGCTTCTTCGCAACGGATAGTACCTGTAGACATTTTGCAAGTAACCTCTGCGATATGTTTTCCTTCAGCTGCAGGATTTTTGATTACAGATAGCACAACGTCGATACCTTGAATTTGGTCATAACGAGTAGCTACTTTTCCAATTTTTTCTTTAACATAAGCTTTAATAGCGTCTGTAATTTCGATGTTTCTTCCGTTTACGTGAATGTGCATTAATAACCTCCAATTTTCTATAATACTGCTTTGTCAGTATAACACAGATTTGATAATTTTTAAAGGGTAAACAGATTATTCATCTGCTAAAAACTGAGGTAATTCAACATCCGGTGTTCCGATAACTCTAACAAGCTCTAAAACAGAAGCTTTCATTTGACATTTTTGAGATGAACCGCTAAAAAAATCTTTATAGAAACAACCTTCACAGTTACAACCTCTTTTATAACATTCAAGAGCGGTTGTTGTCCATCTTCTTACTGCAACTGCTCTTCCCATATCCCTACTTCTAAACAATTTATAAAATCTCCACTTATCTGATTAACAATATCGATATCTGCTATTAAATATATCGATATATCTCCCCTCAAGCCGTTATATCAATGTTTTCCGACTCCATATACTCATTATAGAAAATCAGAGTTTTTTTTCAAGGTCAAAACATGTAGTTATGAAGTTTTGTAACACAACGTCATATTCAAGCTATAGCAAGGGTTTTAGAATTTCATACACCCTTAAAACCATGCACTGACATGGTCTTGAGATATTTTGACCATGCAAACCCATGGTATGACATGGTTTTACATGTTTTTTACTGGTATTAAGAATTGTAAAACATTTTTAAATCCACAAATATCAAAGGAACCGATTCTAAACAAATCGGTTCCTTTTGTTATCGGTTGTTTACCAGTCGGTTCATGCTCTCCGACAAACAACCGTTTTGCATCCTACCGCGCGTATATGCATGCCCGCAAAAGTCGCGGGAGAACTCGGCAGATTGATGCAAAAACTTATTCTTTTGTTTCAATATCGAGCTTTTTAGGTTTTGAAGCTTCTATATTTTGCTTTGGAACTGTTATACATAAAACACCATTTTTATATACAGCTTTTGAATCTTCAGATTTTATCGGCTGATCAAAAGATATAGTTCTTTGATATTTACCATAACGGAATTCAGAAGTATGGTATCTTGCATTATGTTCATCTTCTTGTTTTTCTTCTTTTTCTTCTCGTGTTACGGCGCTGATGGTCATGAAATCATTATCTAATACAACTTCTATATCATCTTTGTTAACACCCGGTAATTGAACTTTTACTTTATAATTTTCTTTGTTTTGAATAACTTCAACTGCCGGTCGAAGCATGGAATTTTTAATTATATTTAACGGATGACCGAATGAATGAGTAAAAAATGTATCTCTTAAAAAGTTATCTAATTCCTGATGGATACTATCAAAGTATAATTCAGGTTCTCTTACTATTAAATCGTGGTTCATGTAAGTGCTCCTTTCAAATACTAAGATATAATTTTTTCATAAAGATTACATTGGAATAAAGTATAATATTTTTCTAAAAAAAACTTGCACTTTTGTACAATAGATTTTTTTCTTTAACAAAAAATAATATTGAAAAAGGAGAAAATTTATGTCTTGCAAAATGCTATTCTTTGATTACCGAGAATCAGAAAAAGCTTTTTTTGAAAAGAATCATTATGATAATTTTGAAATAAAATTTTTCAATGAAAATTTAAACGAAGAAACCGTAAATAATATTTCTGAAGAAGATTTAGAAAGCGCTATGATTATAAGCGTTTTTATAACTTCAAATATAACCGAAAAAGTTGTGGAAAAATTCAAAAACTTACGAATTATTTCAACACGTTCAACCGGTGTTGATCATATTGATTTGGAACCTTGTGTAAACAAAAATATTGCAGTAATTAATGTTGAATCATACGGAGTTACATCAGTAGCTCAATTCACATTTGCACTTTTACTTACCCTGCAAAGACAAATATTTCCGGCAGTATTATCTATTAAGACAGGTGAATGTGTTCAGCACAATTACACAGGAAACAATCTTGCTTCTTTAACGCTTGGAATAATTGGTACAGGCGCCATAGGAGCAAGTGTTTGTGCTATTGCAAGTTCATTTGGAATGCATGTTATAGGATACGATCTTTTACCGAAAAAAGAACTTGAACAAAAATATAATATTGAATATACAAACTTAGAAAACTTACTGGAAAGGTCAGATATTGTTTCTTTACACCTGCCATATACCAAAGATAATTATCATCTGATTTCTGATCGTGAACTAAAAAAGATGAAAGATAATTCTTATCTGATAAATGTTTCACGTGGCGAACTTATCAATCTGGAAGCATTACTAAAATACGTTAAAAACGGTAAGCTTAAAGGGGTAGGGCTTGATGTTGTTGCATGTGTAGATTCAACTTGCATAGAAGAGGTTGTAAGAACAGAAAGATCCTCTCTGCTTTGTTTAGAAGAATCAAAAGTCGTAAAAGAACTCAATAATTATCCAAATGTTATTATTACTCCACACATAGCATACGATACACAAGAATCCGTTGATTATATTTTGCAAAAAACATTTGACGGCTTGAAAGACTTCTTATACGGCGGAAAAAAATACAGATTATTATAAAATTATTTACTCATTACCTGTGCAGAAATTGCGCCAAAAAGATAATCCCTTCGTTTCAACAACTTAAATCCTTCTTTTTCAAACTCAAAAATTAAAACTTCAGGAATAGGAAATTCCTCTTTTGATGAGAGTAAATAATTATAATGTTCTAAATTTATACCTAAAAATTTGGCAATATGAGGAACAACAAAATCAAAAATCTTACTTATACAATTGTGTTTTCCAAAATCAAGATGAAGAAATTTACCGCCATGAGATAGTACTCTATAGATTTCCGCAATCGCTTTTTCACGATTCTGAATATTTCTCAACCCAAAACCTATTGTAATATAATCAAATTCACAATCCCCAAACGGAAGTTCCGTGCAATCACCATGCACAAACACATTTTTAGGATTTTTCTTTTTCGCAAGTTTCAACATATTATCGGAAAAATCTAAGCCGATAACTTTTGCTTTTGGGAAAAACTTAGAAATTATTTTTGTAAAATCACCTGTTCCGCAACACAAATCCAAACATGTTGTATTCGACTGAATATCTAACATTTTGACTGCTAAAATTTTTATAAAATAATGCGTACCAAATGATATAAAATTATTTACTTTATCATAATATGATGCAATTTCATTAAACAAATTTTTTATTTTTTCAGGACTTTTATCACATTTCATAATGTTAACTCCGTTGCCTAAATTCTATTTTAGCATACAATTATATTATTATGAAAATTGCTTTTATACCAATAGACAACAGACCTGTTTGTTATACTATGCCACAAATTATTGCAGGAATAGATAGTTCTCTCGAATTTTTCATTCCAGAAAGAGAATTACTGGGCGACCTTAAAAAAAATGCAAATATTGAAAAATTGTTTGACTGGTTAAAAGCTTTGCCACAAATGGACGCAATGGTAATTTCTCTTGATACTTTGGCATACGGAGGATTAATTCCGTCAAGAAGATGTCCTGAATCCTTTGAAGAAATAAAAAATAGAATTGAAACTCTTAAAACAATTCTTGAAAGTAAAAATGCAAAAATTTATGCATTTTCGAGCATAATGAGAATTTCAAATAATAACTATAATGAAGAAGAAAAAGATTACTGGTCAAAATGGGGCAAAAAAATATTCGATTATTCATACCAAACTCATAAACTCGGATGCGAAAGCTGTATAACTAATATCATTCCGTCTGAGATTTTGGATGATTACATTGAAACTCGAAAACGTAATTTTGGAATAAATAAAATCTATTTAAAATGGCAAAAAGAAGGATTGTTTGAAACATTAATTTTTTCAAAAGATGATTGTGCAGAATACGGATTTAACGTTCAAGAAGCAAAATATCTTGAAGAAATGGGCGGTTTTACAAAAACCGGTGCAGATGAAATTCCTCTAAGTCTTCTTTCTCGCGCCATACAAGGTGAAATAAAAATTTGCCCAATATTTGCAGAACCAGATTATAAAAATCTAATTTCTAACTATGAAGATATTTCTATAGAAAAATCTGTTCAAGGCCAAATTGAACTTGCAGGATGCAAATTAGCTGACGAAAAAGACGCCGACTTGATCCTATATATAAATAATTTCAAAGAACATCAAGGCGAAATCGTTATGAAAAAAAATACCGAAAGTTTTTCAAAAACTTTTCCTGTATTCAAAAAGCCATATATGATTGCGGATGTTCGATTTGCAAACGGTTCAGACAACAATTTTGTGAAAGAATTTCTAAAAACTCAAGTTGAAGATGAAAACTTTTACGGATACTCTGCTTGGAACACATCAGCAAATACTCTCGGAAGTCTAATATGCGGAACAAAAATTAAATTTTTTGCGTCAAAGTATAATAAAAATCATTTTAAAAAATTACAAATAACGAGAATGCTGGATGATTGGGCTTATCAAGCTAATGTTCGCCAAATATTAGACAAACCCGATGAATCTGAACTTGTAGAAAAAATGAAAATATATGAAAATATTATTGAAAATTTTCTTGATACAAAAATAAATGTAAATTATTCATTTCCATGGGAAAGACTGTTTGAGGTAGAAATTGAGTTTAATTGATATAATTTTATTAGCAATTGCACTTGGAATAGATTGTTTAGTAGTATCTTTCTCGCAAGGTTTAATATTCAACAATGAAAGAAGAATTACATCTTTAAAACTCGCTTTTACTATGGGGTTATTTCAAGGACTAACACCATTCATTGGGTACATAGGGACAGATTCTTTGTATACCTTAATTGTTCCTTACAGTAAACGAATCGTTTTTGTTATATTTTTCATTATAGGAATGAAATTCATACTGGAAGCATTTAAACCAAAAGAAGACACCGAAGAAGTTAAATGTATTGGTTTGAAATGTTTAATAAGCCTTGGAATTGCAACAAGCATCGATGCTTTAGTTTCAGGTGCATCAATTAAACTTACTGATACAAATCTTTTTCTATCAATGCTACTAATAGGTATAGCTTCATTTATAATGTCAATCATAGGATTTTGGAGCGGAAACTTCATCAAAAATATTCCGTCAAAATACCTAGAAATAACAGGCGGATTGATTCTTATACTACTGGCAATAAAATCTTTACACTAAATATTATTCAAAAAACACGCACTGGCATGACAATCTGTAATAATATCCAAAGATGGAACTTTTTGAGTGCAAATCTCCATACAGTTTTCACATCTTGGATGGAATTTGCAACCATCAATTTTCTGAGATAAAGTTGGCGGTTGTCCGTTAATAGTTTCTAATTTTTCACCACGATTTGACGGTAAAGATTTCAATAAGGCTTTTGTATAAGGATGATTAGGATTATTAAAAAATTCTTTATTAGGAGCTTTTTCAACAATTCTACCCGCATACATTACGGCAACATCATCAGAATTCTCACTAACTAAAGCAAGATCATGCGTAATTAGCAAAATAGAAGTTCCATTATTTACCTTAATATCATTAAGCAAATTCATAATCTGAGCCTGAATAGTAACATCCAATGCTGTTGTAGGTTCATCTGCAATAAGAATTTCAGCATTACAAGCAAGTGCCATTGCAATAATTGCACGCTGTTTCATGCCACCTGAAAATTCATGAGGATAATTTTTTAACCTTGATTTAGCTCCGGGAATTTGCACAGCTTCAAATGCTTCCACAGCCTTTTTCCAAGCCTCATCTCCGCTTAATCCCTGATGAATTCTAATAACTTCTAAAAGTTGATCTCCAACAGTATACAACGGATTTAAAGATGTCATAGGATCTTGCGGAATAAGCGCAATTTTTCCACCACGAACCTGTTGCATTTTTTTTTGAGAATTGGCTAAAAGATTTTCTCCATTATAATAAATCTCGCCCGAAATTATTCTCGCTGTTTTTGGAATCAAACCTAATATGCTCATAGCAGTCATAGTTTTGCCACAGCCTGATTCGCCCACAACAGACAACATTTTACCTTTTTCAAGTGAAAATGACACATCATAAAGTGCCTGTCTGAAGACCTCTTCAAACTGAAACCCAAGATTTAAATTTTTTACTTCTAAAATCGCCATTACAAGTAATTATATATTTTTTTAAGAATTTAGTAAATAGCCATACAAGGGATTTATACATTAAATTTGTAATGACAGATTTTATAACACTTTTATTTATTTTTATAGTAAAATGTAGCATGTAAACAAGGTTACAAAAGGAAAGGAACTATTTAAATGACAAAACTTTCACCATTACAAATTGAAAGATTGCAGTATCAACCAAAACTTCCTTCAAGCTTACAAAACGGTGTAAACTCTTTGGAATTGGTTGAAGGTTCTGCTACACAATCTGTTAGAGATCAAGAACAAATTCAAAAATTATTTGCTAACACTTACGGAAAACCTACAGTAACATTTAATTCAACTTCTTCTTCAAATTCATCAGAAGTTAAAAATGTTGGTGTTATTTTATCCGGTGGTCAAGCTCCTGGCGGTCACAACGTTATTGCAGGTTTATATGACGCATTGAAAAATGCTAATTCTCAAAACAAATTATACGGTTTCCTAGGTGGTCCTTCTGGTATCATCGAAGGTAAATACGTTGAATTTACTGATGAATTCATCAATGATTACAGAAATACAGGCGGATTTGATATCATTGGTTCTGGCAGAACTAAGCTTGAAACAGAAGAACAATTCAAATCTTCTTTAGAAGTTTGTAAAAAATTAAACATCTCTGCTGTTGTAATTATCGGTGGTGATGATTCTAATACTAACGCAGCTCTTCTTGCTGAATGGTTCGTTAAAAATAACACAGGAATTCAAGTTATCGGATGTCCTAAAACTATCGATGGCGATTTGAAAAACGAGCAAATCGAAATTTCTTTCGGTTTTGATACAGCTACAAAAACTTATGCAGAACTTATTGGAAACATCCAAAGAGATGCTAATTCTGCTAAAAAATACTGGCACTTTATCAAAATTATGGGTAGAAGTGCTTCTCACGTAGCTTTAGAAGCTGCATTACAAACTCAACCAAACGTAACTTTAATTTCTGAAGAAGTTGAAGCTAAAAAAATGTCTTTATCTTCAATAATTGATTATATGTCAGATATTATCGCAAGACGTGCAAATAACGGTAAAAACTTCGGTATTGCTGTAATTCCTGAAGGTTTAATTGAATTTATTCCTGAAATGGGTTCTATGATTTCTAACTTAAATGATATCATGGCAACTTTAGAATCAGATTCAACTTTCACAAGTGCATCTTCAGCAGAAAAATTCAGCATTGTTGAAAGTAAATTAAATGCAGAAAATGCTAAAGTTTACTCTTCATTACCTGCTCTTATTAAAGAACAGTTATTAGCTGATAGAGATCCTCACGGTAATGTTCAAGTTTCAAAAATTGAAACTGAAAAATTATTAATCGAAATGATTTCTGCAAAACTTAGCGAAATGAAAAAAGCAGGATCTTTCAATGGAAAATTCTCTGCACAATCTCACTTCTTCGGTTATGAAGGACGTTGTGCATTCCCATCTAACTTTGATGCTGATTATTGTTATTCATTAGGTTACAATGCATTTGCATTGATTAACTTCGGTTTAACTGGTTACTTATCTTCAGTAAGAAACTTAACTCAACCTGCAGACAAATGGATTGCAGGTGGTGTTCCTCTTACAATGATGATGAACATGGAAAAACGTCACGGTGAAATGAAACCGGTTATTCAAAAAGCTCTTGTTAGACTTGACGGACCTGTATTCAAACAACTTCAAGATAACAGAGAAGATTGGGCAATGAATGACAGATATCTATTCCCTGGAGCTGTTCAATACTTTGGACCAAGCTCTGTATGTGATATCACAACTGTAACTCTACAATTAGAAAGAAGCAAAGAATTAGCTTCTGTTTAGAGTTAAATTACAGAAATAAAAAAGCGGAAAGATTAAATCTTTCCGCTTTTTTTAAACAAATTTTTAATAATCCATTTTCCAACCGTTATTCATAATCCGTCTTAAACAACCTCTTGATTCAGGATTACCACAATTAGCTGCTGCAGCATCTGTATCTCCAACATCAACAATTGTTCCATCATTTTCAACCTTTAAAAAGAAAACATCTCGACCGGTTTCATTTGGAGGCAATGGACCATTTATATCTATATTAAAAGTCACAAACCCACCATTATTATGATTTTGACATATTGCAGCACCGTTTATAGTTTGAACACAATATTCACCATTTAACAATCCGGCATTTCCATTTACAAGATTCTTATATTGAGTTAGTACAACACTCCCATTTTTTACTTCCGCAGGAACACATAATTCGTTTATATCACCAGATTGCTTAATGACATTACAATTAACTTTTATTGTTTTAAGATAATTTGTTAAAAAATAACAAGCACCTTTATGATGTTTAATATCATCACTACTACAATCACTTGGAACTGCAGCTGATGTTTCATAAAAATTAGTCGAATGTTCATCATTCATAATTGCTTGAGTCGCATCTGTCAATTGTGAATATGTTTTTTTCAACTGAGAAATATAGACTCTGTGCTTATAATTTTTTAAAACTGCAGGAATTGTTAATAATGCAATAACTGAAAGAATTCCCAATGTTACTAAAACTTCTGATAAAGTAAAACCTTTTTTCATCTTATAATGCCCCGCATTCATATAATAATATATATTGATTATACAACTTTTTTCCCTTCATTTCAAGTCCTCGCCGGACGGGGTACTTCGCTACCAGTTGTGTCCTAAAGTAAGCGATATTGTTCGCTCCACAAGATGTTCGGACGGACGGAACACTTCACTACCAGTTATACCCTCAAGTAAAACTGATTATCCTCTGAAT
>JAAVBM010000060.1 GCA_014803505.1 bacterium
CAAATTAGCTTTGTATGCAGGTGTTGATGGTGTTAGATTTAAAAATATTGTAAGACCTGGCGATAGATTCGATATGGAAATCGAATTGACAAAAATCAAAGGTCCTATTTGTAAAGCTCACGGTATTGGTAGAGTTGACGGTAAAGTTTGTGTTGAAGCAGATATGACTTTTGCTTTAACATAATCAATATTTTATAGATAAAAAGCGGCAAAGATGTAATCTTTGCCGCTTTTTCGTGATATATTCTGTAAACTTATTCTTAGAATACACTATCAGGAAGTTCTTTATCTTTCCAAGTGTATATTTTTGCGGTTTTATCGTCCATAATGTCTGTTAACATTTCGCTCTCTTGGAAAATCTTATCGTATACTTCAGGTCTCATTTTTGCTAAATCAGTTTGTCTGTTTAGGACTTTATCTTCTTTATACTGTGGTTTAGGTATAGAGCCATCAAGTATATTTTTTAGTTTTGTTAGAATGTTTTCAATCGTTGTATCTGATGTACGTATAGCTTCTTCTTGTAAATATGCGCGGCTGTTTTTGCCTTTTATGAAGAAGTCACTTGTGGTGTCCATAAATCTTATATTAACACTACTAGCTTTTTTGCCAGGTAATATATATACATCAATTCCGCGTTTTCCAGCATTTAAGTACTCATCAGAATAGGAAATTGCTCTTGCTATCGATTCGCTGATTCTTCTCTGTGTTTGATTCATTTTTGATTTGTTTAAGTGTACTCCTGTAAATGAGTAATTTGATGTATTGTTTACTTCCATATTTACCCCACGATATTTATATATGTTTTATAAATAATGGTAAATATTTTATATTGCCAAATACTTAAAATATATTTCGAATTGTAACAAAAATATGCCACCTTGAATTTGTATGTAAAATATATACTTTATATATATGTAAGCGTTAAATAAACACGAGAGATATTAAGAGAAAACAAAAAGAAGAGAGATTTAAATTCCGTTTAAAGATAAAGAGAGCAAATTAATTCCTATTCCTAATTCCTAGAAAAATTTTAACCCCACATCAGTGGGGATTTTTTTTAGTATAGAATGTTGTTTTGAACTATCCTAAGTATTTTTGGAGAGTTTCACGGTTAAATACTTCTACACTATTTTTTGAATGTATGAATACCATTCCAGAAATGATAGATTTAAGTGTATCAAAATCGGAAAATGCCATTTTGTTACGTAAGTCTTCCATATTATTTGCAAGGAATTCCATAATTATTGTTTTTTCGTTGTAAACAAGGCTTGCATAATAATCAAAAGATTCTTTTGATTTGATACCTTCAAGATAAATTATATCAGGAGATTGGAATTCAATAAATCTTGCCGCTTTATCCATGTTAAATCCAACATTCTCATTAAATTCACATTGATTAACACCATTAAGTTCATATTTTGAGATACTTTCCAGTGTCATAATATTTTTTGAGCCGGATCTAGCTGCCTCAAGAAGCAGAGAATAAATAATATGAGTTTTTCCGCTTAAAGATGAGCCGCAAACAAGTATAATTCCAGGCTTTTCCAGAGAATTTCTAATTTCTGCAAGTTCAACTTTTGATGAAATTATTTGATCTAATGCTTTTGGAGGTTTATAAATTTTTAGGAAAATCCTTTCGCCCATAATTGTTGGGAAGGTTGAAACGCTTGCAATAACAATTATGTTATCGACTTTAAAACAAAGTTTTCCAAGTTGCGGAACTTCAGATACTGAAGGATCTAATTCTGATAAAGTTTTTAGTTTTGCAACAAATGATGATACTAATACTGTTGGAATAGAGCCTTTATTTGTGAGTTCTCCTTGTTTTTTAAAGTTCACGCCAAGTCCGTCGTCTTCACCTTGGAAAGTTACTTCATGAATTCCTTCTAAGATTGCTTGTTTTAAGATAGCACGAATTATTTTTTGGATATGATTGTCACTTAAGTCCTCTTTATGAAGCTCATCTTGCCAATCAAAACCTGTATTTGAATCAGTAGAAATATTACCTACTGTAACGTCTATTTTGTAGTATTCGTCTATTTTCTTTAGAATACTTTCCTCTGATGACAGCACAGGATCAATTTCGCATTCTGCAGTTTCCATTATTTTATCAATTGCAAAAAGATCTCTTGGATCTGCCATTGCGACAGTAAGTGTGTTTTCAATTTTAAATAATGGTATAATTTTATATCTTCGTGCGTCTGAATAATTGATAAATTTTAAACAATTAGGATCCAGCTGGTAGTCATCCAGATTTACGTATGGAGTATGAAGTTTTGATTCCAGAAATTTAATAAGTTTTTCTTCTGACAAAAAACCAGAATTAATAAGAGCTTGACCAATATTTATATTTTGAGCATTTGCTATTTCTTCCGCTTGTTCAACAACTTCGTATTGAACAAGACCTTCTCTTACTAAATCATATTTTAATGTTTCAAGTGTTTTGTTTGTAATAATATTCATCTTAATTATCTTGTTCCAAGTATTTTTGAACTATTTTAACTACATCATCAAGGTCAAACGGTTTGGTAATATATTCATCAGCTCCGGTTTCTTCTCCAATTAGTTTATCTTCTTCTTGGGTACGTGCTGTTACCATCAATATAGGAATATTTTTATATTTGTTGTCAAATTTAAGTAGACGGCTGATTTTGAAACCGTTGATTCTAGGCATCATTACGTCTAAAATTATCAAATCCGGAATAATTTCTCTTGCTAATTTTAAACCGTCTTCTCCATTGTAAGCACAGTAACAAGTATAATTGCAATTTTCTAGTACGAATTTTAAACTTTCAACAATATCTTGCTCATCGTCTACGATAAGAATTTTTTTCATTTTCTCCCCTAATCCATTTAAAATTTCTAATGTAATTACAGTATAACATATCTTTTAGCAAGGGTAAACCTTGTTAATATTAGTTACACATTATTATTATTTTTTTATCCTTTGATAATTTCGCGGGTTTTTGTACGAATTTCTGAGTCAATTTCAAATATCTCATCGATATCTGGGGTTTTGACTACGTTATGTTTTTCCATCATTTTTTCGGTAATTTGATAAATGTCATATAATCTTATCTGATCATTCAAGAATGCAAATACTGCTTCTTCATTCGCTGCGTTTAAGCATACAGTAGCACTTCCGCCGGTTTTGCCTGCTTCATATGCGAGATTTAGTGACGGGAATTTATCAAAATCTGGTTTTTCAAAATCTAATCTTGCGATTTCTGAGAAACTAAAGCTTTTAGATTTAATGCCTTCAAAGCGTTCGGGGTATGTTATTGCATATTGAATCGGAATATGCATGCTAGGTAGTCCTATTTGAGCAATGACACTTCCGTCTTTGTATTCTATAGCTGAATGAACAATACTTTGAGGATGAACAACTACATCAATTTTTTCATATGGCATATTAAAAAGATGATGAGCTTCGATTATTTCAAGTCCTTTGTTCATTAGGGTTGCGCTGTCCACAGTTATTTTTCTGCCCATATTCCATCTTGGATGTGCTAAAGCTTGTGTTACTGTGGCGTTTTTCATATCTTCGATTGTTTTGTGTAAGAATGGACCGCCACTTGCTGTTATAATTAGTTTTTCTACTTGTGAAATATTCTTGATACATTGATGTATTGCGCAGTGTTCGCTATCTACAGGAATTATATTTACCCCCGCTTCTTTAGCTTTTTTCATTACGATATCGCCAGCCATAACAAGAGTTTCTTTATTCGCAAGTGCAATATCAATTCCGCAATCTATAGCTTTTAGAGTTGGTTTTAGTCCTATTTTTCCGGATACCGCAACTAATATTATATCGTTTTCTCTATTGGAACAGATATCTTCAAGTCCTTCGCTTCCTGTAAGTGAAGATATTCCGTTAATTTCAATTTTTTCATTTGCGCATATATATTTTGGCCTAAACTTTAGGGCTTGTTGTTTTAACAGTTCAATATTGTTTCCGCCTGCAAGTGCAATGATTTCAAATTTATCTTGAAGTTTTTCAATAACTTCAAGAGCTTGTGTTCCTATGGAGCCTGTTGAGCCTAGTATGCTTATTTTTCTTTTTTTGTTCATAAGTAAATTATATTATAAAAGTTCTTTTTGTATTGTACCGATTTCTATATTTTCTGTAGATACAGGAATTGCAAAATGGAAGCTTGAGCCGACATTTTCTTCGCTGTCACACCAGATAGAGCCTTTGTGAGCTTTTATAAGTTGTCTGGCTATAGGTAATCCTAATCCTGTACCTCCGACTTTTCGAGAAAGTGAATTTTCTATTTGAGTAAATTTATCAAAAGCTTTTAGAAGATTCTCGTTTTTAATTCCTATTCCTTCATCTATAACGCTGACAATTATATAATTTCCGCTAAGAGTTTTTATTTCGTTTTCGAAATACGGGTTAGAGTTGATGTTTTCCGCATTTTTTAACTCGGATTTTATTGTAATTGATTTTCCTTTAGGTGTGAATTTTATTGCATTAGAAACAAGGTTTGTTAATACTTGTCCTAATCTTTGTGAGTCTGCGTATATTTCAGGCAAGTTTTGTTGTTCGTCTGTTGTAAATATAATTTCGTGTTCTTTAGCAACGCAATCAAAGTTAGATTTAACGTTTTCAATTACGGAATGAATATTGATATTTTTGTAGTTGAAATCCATTTTTCCGGCTTCGATTTTGTTTATATCAAGAATATCGTTAATTATATTTGTAAGGTTTTCTGCATTACGTTTAGCCATATCTATAAATTTTATGGCATTTTCTCCGAGGTTTCCGCAACGTCCGCTTGCTAGTATTGATAAAGCATTTTTGATTGGTGTTAATGGAGTTCTTAGTTCGTGTGAAACGATTGATATAAATTCAGATTTAACACGTTCTAGTTTTTGTAGTTCTTCATTTTTTTCGATAATTTCTTTATATAATCCTGCACTTTTGAGCGGTAGTGAAACCTGACGGATTATTGTTTGGAAATATGCAGCATCATCGGTTGAAAATGGGTTTTCTTTAAAAATTTCTATACAACCGAAAAATTTATCTCCAAGATCAATCGGTGCAAAAATATTATCAAATTGAAAAATCGAAAATGTGAATTTTTGATTTGGGTTTTTTATATTTTTAATTATTTTCAGATTAGTTTCATCAATCAAAAAAGGGAGATTTTCATTTGAAAATAATGATTTGTAGTTTAGTATTGTTCTGAGTTTTAAGGCGCTCATCAGTTCTTCTGAGATGTCGTAAAGTGCATTTATGATCAGGACCGGTTCTTGTTCAAAACCAAATGATAATGTGCAGGTTAAATCAAAACTTAACGATTTATCTAAACCTTCAATCATGTAATTTAATAATTCTTTTGTATCAAGTGTTCCTGCAAATTGAGAACTTGTATTATAAAGCACATTTAGTCTATATAAACTGTCTGCAAGGTCTTTATTTTTTTCTGAAAGTTTATCAAGATTTTCTTTTGTTTTTAGGTGGGTATTGATAGTAGAAATGATTAAGTTCTCGGAATATGTTTTGAGTATAAAACCACTTACTATTTTTGAGATTTCATCATCAACATTATAACCATCAGTTAAAAGTAAAATCTGTGCTGTTTCCAGTCTCGTTTTGATTTTTTTTATAGTTAATTGAAGATTTAGAATTTCAATATTCTGGTCAATGATAAAAATGTCAGGCGACTCAACTTCGATTAAATCAAATATCGAAGTTTCAGTACATCTGGCATTGAAGTTGTAGAATTTGTTATCAAACAACTTTCGATAAGCCGATATTATAGAATCGTTTTCCGAAATTAGTAATATATTCCCCATACTTATATTTTAAACGGCAGATTTTATTTGGCAAGTTGGTAACATTCAGAAATACGGCATGGAAATTTCTGAAATAAAATTTTTTGAGTTTTTAGAAAAATTTTCAGCAAATTTTAAAAAGACTCTTTTATTTTAAGCTTTTCGCCAGTTGTCTATCCGTATTTTTACGGACGTAAAATTGCGGACTTTATTTTTTTTGAAAAACCGTTATACTAGAAATGTAATCGGTTAAGGCTCACGCTCGGGAGAATAAAAACTCCTAAAGATTATTAAATCTTTTGATAGCAAAGTTGTTTGCCGAGAGTTTCGATACAGGAAGAGTGTATTTATGGGATATATTCATTGCTGTGGAGGACTTCGTAAAACTAAAAGTTTTGTGTTGTCTCCTACAGGTAATTTTGTTGTGTGTGAATTGGATTTTTTAACCAAGTGTCCGGTTTGCGGACATACAGTTCTACAACTAACAAGAATTGATGATAAAGACAATATTTCAACAATCAGGTATGTTAACAAGTCTGCAAGAAAAAATTTTGAAAAGTTTAAATCAAAAATTTTATATGAAAGACGATACTATGATTATTCAAGATATAGTGGAGGACGTTTTTATTTAAATTACAACGAGTTTGGTGTTAAGAAAAGATGCTATTCAAATTTGTCGACCTTGAAAATAGGTTTGTGTTCAAATTCCTAGGCTATTCAATTTGTATATTACTTACCCTAATTGCTATTAAGAGGGGATTTTCTGTTAAACTCCTTTCCCCTCTTATTTTATTAAAACGGAGATATTATTAAATAATAGAAAGTAGGCTTAAGGTAATATGAGGTTAATTAAATTAGCGACAAAAGGAAGTTTGATGAAGCTATCTAGAAGAGAACATGACGTGTTAACTCTGATTGCATGCGGGTTTACTGATAAAGAGGTTGCGTTAAAGCTTAAGATTTCCGTTAGAACTGTCCAAACGCATATTGAAACCGTTATATTGAAGCTTCAGGCTAGAAACAGAGTTAATGCAGTTGTAGTTTATATGAAAATAAATCCGAAATGGAAGATAGGAGAAAGGTATGTCTTATGAAAAGGATTATTTTACATTGGACTGCTGGTCGGTATTATCCGACTCAGTTTGAAAAAAATTATTATCATTATTTAGTGGATAAAGATGGGCGTATTTATAATGGAATTTATACTCCAGAAGATAATTCTAATTGTTCGGATGGGGTTTATGCAGCGCACACAGGTGGTGGAAATACCGGATCTATAGGAGTAGCTTTATGCGGGATGAACGGATTTAAGTCTGAAAAAGCCGTTGGTGATTTTCCTATAACTGCTGTCCAATTTGAAGCTTGTATGAAATTCTGTTCTGATTTGTGTCAAAAATATTCGATAAATATTGATTCTGATTCTGTAATGACTCATTATGAATTTGGACAAAAAAATCCGAAAACTACCAGTTATGGAAAGATTGATATTATTTATTTACCTCCATATTCTTGGGTTAGCAAAAATGATATTGGCAGTTTTATCCGTTCAAAAATTCGATGGTATAAAGAAAAAAGTTTAAGAGGTTAGATTTTATGGATGTAAATTATTTCAATTTATCCGGCGGGATAAATCAATCTTCAACTAAAACCGAATTGGGTGTAAATCCAAAAGTTATTTATTGGTCAGATTCTGAAAATATTGAAATTTATAATAATAAAGGATTGATTAAACAAAAAGGAAATACAATCTTATTACAGCTTCCGGAACAAGAATCTATTATTGGTTTGAGGGAAATGGAATCGGAAGATGCCCTAAAATTGGTTATTGTTACCAAGTCAGGTAAAATTTATATTTATGCATTATCTTCAGGTACTTTAACTCTTTTAGATAAAACACTTTCAGGGAAAAATGTTCTTTTTGCAAATTTCTTGCGAGGTGTAGTTATTTCTACTGAATCTGACGAAATGTTTTATATTAAGGACAATGACTCCTACGATATAATTGATTGCAATTTGAAAGATCGTTTAGGTAAGGTTGTTTATCCTGATTGTATAAGTATTTATCGAGGCAGATTGTGGTGCGCCAAAGAGTCTACTGTTTATTATTCTGCTTTGGGTACATATAATGAATTTACGTTGGAAAATGATGCAGGTTATATTAACGATTTTCATACGGATACTGCTGATATTACTGGCATGCAGAATTATAAGGAATATCTTGCTATTTATAAAAAAAATAGAGTATATTTGTTATCCGGTTCGAGTCCTGCAGACTTTTCTTTAACTCCATTTGCGGATAAAGGTTCTGTGGCAAAGAATTCATTGATAAATGTTGATAATAAACAGTATTTTTTGAGTAATGGTATTTATGCTCTTGAACAGGTCGGGGAATTAAATCAAATTCGATTAGGTTCTGAAATTTCTTTAAATATAAAAAATGAATTTGATAAGTTTGATACCTCAAGAATAAAAAATACAATTGCTCTTCATTATCAAAACAAAAGTCAAACTTGGTATTTCTTTCCTTATTTGGGTGATGATTATTTCCATACAATATGGATAAATGATTATCTTAATAGAGCTTGGTTTAAACGTGTATTGCCGCAAAATATAACAGCTGCTTGTAATTTTAATTCATATATTGTTACGGGTGATGATCAGGGAAGAATTTATTATGAAGATTATGGTACAACGTTTGATGGCAAAAGTATTAATTTTCTTTGGAAGTCCCCATTTTTGTCTTTAGGAAATGTGCATCATAGAAAATTAATTGATGAATTTTATTTTGTTTTGGATGATTTGCACGATAATAATTTTGATTTTTCTGTATATAAGGATTATGACAGTAATTATTCTGAAGGTGCAGAATGTATTTGTTCCAGACATTTTAATCAGTTAATTTGGGCTGACGAATATTCTTCTGACTGTGAAGATTTTTGTTGGGCTGTTGATGATGCTGAAGTTCCAGTCTGGTCCATTGGAACTGATGTACTTGAAAAAGCTGAAATATTTGGCAGTTGTTATTCTGTCCAATTATGTATAGAAGGCAAAAATTTCGAGGACAATTGCGCTATTATCGGACTTCAATTCAGAGAAATTTATAACGATGACTAAATAGAATTTACTCACCACTCATATATTTTGTAGAACTACTATTGTAAAACGAAAGGAAATGGAAATGACAGATTTTACAACAACTTATGGTGCTTTTATTCCTGAATTATGGAGTAAAAAACTTAACAGCATGTTAGAAAAAAACTGCGTGATGATGCAGTGTGTTAACAGAAATTGGGAAGGCGATATTAAACAGCAAGGTGATACAGTAAAAATTATTACTCCAGCAGATGTAACTGTTTCTACCTTAACTGGAGATAGTATTGCTTATTCTTCATTAACTCCAACTTCAATGGATTTGGAAATCAATCAGAAAAAATTCTTTGCATTTAAGATTGATGATGTTGCGAAAGTTCAATCTAATGCAGATATTATGGAAGCTCATCTTAACAATGCTAAGAAAGCTATTGAAGAAGTTCAAGATTCTTATTTACTTGCAATGCATACAGATGTAGTTGAAGATAATACTGTAGGGACTGAAAGTTCACCTATCGTGCTAAATAAATCAACAATTTATGAATATTTTGTTAAATTATCTCTTGCGTTAAAAAATTCTGATGCTGTATATGCTGGTGTTCGACCTTGGGTTGTTATCAATCCAAATATTGAGGCTTATTTGTTACAAAGCCCTGAATTTATCAGTGCATACAAAGTTGCCGATGAAACTTTAAGAGAGGGGTCTATTGGTAGAATTGCCGGTATGGACGTATTAGTTTCAACTAACTTAACTGCTGTAGATGGAAAATACTATGTTTTAGCAGGAACAAATGATGCAATTACATTTGCTTCTCAACTTGCTAAAATTGAAAGTCTAAGAGATAAAGACAGTTTTTCTGATTTAGTGAGAGGTTTATATTTGTATGGTGCGAAAACTGTTCAACCTAAAGCTCTTGCAAAAATGATTATTTCTGCTGATTCAACTTCTTCTACACCTGAAATTTCTGAATAAGTATAGTGTAACGATATGTTTATGTACTCTCTTCAAACAAGTTGAGAGTACATTTTCTTCAAGAAAAGGAGATTATGATGTTCGTAAATCTAAAAACTAGAATACAAGAATTGGCAAGGAATGCTGTATTTGCAGCAGAAGCTGAGCTTGGAACCGGAAAAGGACAAGAAAAAAAGAAAATTGCGATTGAGTATGTTCTAAAAAATCTACGTTTACCGCAATTTGTAAAAACAATTATTTCTGTTCTGCTTTCCAGTTTTATTGATGATGCAGTTGAGCTTGCTGTAACTTATATGAATTCTTTGTCACAAAACAAGGAGAAATAAACTTATGCAAAATCAAATTAATAATGGACAATTCCAAAATGGTATTTCATCGTCTGCCGTGATTCCACAGACGAATCTTACGACAAATTATGTCGATATAATTCAACAATTGCAAAGCGCAATTAAAACTGATGCACAAAGAGTACAGCTTCTTATGCAACAAGGTACAATTACTCAGGATCAAGGACAATTTCTAATGACCCAATTGGCTAAAAAATTGAATGAAATTAACATGTGTAATAATGCTGTTCCTCAAGGTGTTCAGGCTCCTGCGTCTCAACCTATGGTTCAAACTATAAATCCTATGGATTTGTTTAACCAAGAAAATCCTAACTTTTTTGATAAAGAAGGTCGAGGAGATATCTTGAATTATATCAAGGATTTGGATATGGATAAAGATGAAATAACCAAAATTGCTAGAATGGTTGAAAATCTTGAAAATTCAGCTGTTAATAGTTATTTGAAAAAATCCGCTCATGAAAAATCATTGAATGACGAGAACTCTGTTGCAAAAAGTAAATTGACGGCATATGCCCAAAATGCTCAAAAAGACAACAATTTAGGAAAAATTTTCACTCGTGCGGATATCGGCAATATGAGTGGTGAAGAGTTTGATAAAAATGAAAAATTAATCATGGAACAAGTAAAACAAGGATTGATTAAGTAATTTTTTAATAATTCAAATACTCGAAAGGTTAGAATAGGGGGATTCCCCTATTCTTTCTTTTCAAAATGATAGGAGAAATTATGAACTTTTTAGAACTTATAAATAAATGTTTGCTTGAATTGAATTATAAACAAGTAAATACTTTTTCAGAGTTAGTTAAGTATGATCACAAAAAAATTCTGAGTATTTTAAACATAATTAACAAAGAAATTTGTAATATTGAAGGTTGGAATTTTTTGTTAAGACGTAAAAAATTAACATTGCCTAAAAATACTACTGAAATAAAAAACACTGTCCCAGGTAGAATCTGGTATTTGCTGATAGATGGAGAAAAATATAATTATACGTCGGATATCGAACCTTTTTTTACAGGTAAAGTTCGAGGAAAAAGTTTTTCACTTTATGCTGATAACTTACTATTTCCAAAGTTTGATTCCAAAAAGGAGATTGATGTAATTTATTATACCAATAAATGTGTTACGGATTCTGAAGGGAATGAAAAAGTTGATTTGGAAGATGAAACTGATGAATCTTTGATTCCTTTGCCATTTGCAGAACAACTTTTAGTTTACGGTACTTGTTTACGTGTAAAAGCTAATCCTCAGCATATAAAATTTTCTTACTGGATGAGCATGTATAAAGAGGCATTGTTAAATCTTAAATCTAAAAGCTCCGGATTTGTTACTGATGCTCCGGTAGTAAGACTTTTTAGAAAATAATGGTAAAAAAAACAGGAAGTCCTTTTCATTCCCCCCTGTTAAGATTTACACTAGCCGAAATATAAATAGCATGTATATTATACAAATTATTTGGTAAAAAAACAAATTTTGATAAGAAATGTAAAGAGATGAAACAATTAACAACACAACAAAAACTGTTTGTATTGGAATATATTAAAACCTTGGATGGAGAAAAAGCCCTTAAATCAGCAGGATATAAGGTTAAAAACCTTAAAGCTTTTGCTTCTGAACTATTATCTAAGGATTATATTATTCAGGAGATAAAAAATCAATTAAAGTTGCAAATAAATACGCTTAATGTCCAAAAAGGATATGTTATTCAAAAGCTGTTGCAGATTGCTGAATTTTCGCTTGCAGAAGAAGATATAACTGATAAAGATGGTAACTTTACAGGTAAGAAAAAGCTTCGTGATTCTTCTGCAGGATTAAAGGCGCTCGAAAGTTTGTGTAAATACCTTGGTTTTTCTTCTAATAATTCTGATACGGAATATCATGAAGCAAAAATTATAACTATTTCAAATCTTGATGATGAGAAAATATAGAAATTTATGAAAGGTATTAAATATGAAAGAAGATAAAGAAATCGAAAAGCTTCTTTTAAATGATGAAGCTTATGAAAAATTTGTAAATGCAAAAATTGAAAAAGAATTTGAAAAAGAGCTTGATAATTTAGGAATCAAGAAAGAAAAATTTATAACTGATTTTAAACTTGTTCCTCGAGAAAAGCTTTTTTCAAAACAAGCAACTTATATTGTAATGAATAAAAAAAGTAAGACAAAATCTTTTATCAATGGAATGCAAGCTGAAAGTTTTTTAGGCTCTGAAAATTCTATAAGAGAAAAATTTGTATCAGGGCAGACGGATTCTTTTGTCAGCGGGGATAACTTTGTCAAATTTTATAAACTAAAAGTGTAGAATATGTGTAAATTCGTACAAGTTATATACAATCCTAATTTGGGACTATACGCGAATCTGGATTATATTTCAGATATTCAAAAATGTTATAGCCGATATGCTAAATATCTCCAAGATGATTTTATGCATTTTGAAAATGATGTTTATTCTTTTTTAGCCCATACATATCCTTTCTTTTGGGCAATTCTGACCAGAGATGATGAATTTATGGGATTTGTATTGTTGGACAATTTTATCGGAAATGATAATTGTCTGTATAGTGCAGAATTGACAACTTGTTTTAATAGACAAGCTTGGGGTGATTTTACTAAATATTGCGCAAAGATTTTTTTGAAAAAATGTTTTGATGAACTTGGATTGTCGAAGATAAAAGCTCAAGTTTATCCTGATAATTTTAGAACAAAAATGCTGTTAAAATCGGCAGGCTTTGAGTATGAAACTACTTTGAAAGCTGAAACTTTGCGCAAAGGGAAACCTCAAGATTTGGATGTTTATGCTTTGTATCGAACTTACTATTACAAAACGAGGTAAATTATGATTGAAACTAAAGTTAAGTTATCATCAACAGCTGATAATGTCGATGAACAGCTTTTGATGAATAATATTGTAGAAAAATATGATTATTATGATGAACAACGTAGTTCTCAACTTTCTGATAACAGATTGGTAAGATATGCTATTTATAATTCGGATATTCCAAAAGTTAACGGTTGGGATTGCCATATTCAGCTTCCGGAAATTTATGAATTAGCTCAAACGTTAAAATCTCATATTGTTCAGAATTTATATTCTCATCCTGATGGAATGTTTGATGTATCAGGTATTGATATAAAAACTCAAGAACTTGCAAACAAGCAAAAAGCTATGCTTGTTAATACTTTTGAGGCTATGAAAATTGAAGATGAGATGGAGAAAATTATTGATTCTGTCGTTGAAACAGGTGAAGTTACACTGTTTGTCGGTTGGGAAACAAAAACACGCCAGATTCGCAGGCCAATTACATTAGAAGAACAAATTGCTTATAATACGGACTCTGCTTTTGTGATTGAAGATAAAGTTGTTTATGACAATGCGAAAGTTAAATTTATAAATTACGAAGATTTCGTTTTTGATAAAAACAGTGCAGATAATTGGGATACTTGTTCAAAAATATACAGATCGTATCAAACTTTTGATGAAATAAAATCAAATAGCGCGAATAATATGTTAAATGCAGAAAAACTGGAAGTCTTGAAAGGAGTGGTGGCTGGTAAAAAACATAAATATAATGAACAATCATCTAATCAAAAAATAGAAGTTTTAGAATTTTGGGGAGATGTAAATTTACCGTCTGGTGAAGTTCTAAAAAATAAACTTATTGTTGTGGCTGGAAGACGTGTGATTATAAGATATGAGGATAATCCTTTTGTTATAAATCCGTTTATTCATGCAAATATTATTGAATCTCCGACTACAGGTCGAGGTATTTCACCTTTACGAGTTGCTTTAATATTGAATAATATTTCTTCAACAATATTGAATAAACAATTAGACGCATTGGCTCTTATGATGAATCCTCCTTATTTGGCTCCAAAAGGTTGCTTTAAAGGACAGCAGGATGTTAGTCCGGGAAAAATCATTGAGTATGATGCTGCTTTAATGACAACTACTCCAACTCCTTTAGCTTTTGATAAGGCTATGACCGGATGGGATTTCTTGAATTATTTCAAAACAACTATTGAAAGTGCAACCGGTATTTTTAAAAATATGGCAGGAAATGTTCAGGCCGTTGATAGAACGGCAACAGAAATTAACTATTCTGTTAATGGACAGGAAGCTCGTTTGAATATGATACTTGAAGCAATTAATCGTAAAGTTATTGTGCCAATGGTTGAAAAAACCGCAGAAATTATTGCAAATTTCAAATTAGGTAAAGAAACTATTATGATTAATGATAGAGGTTTAACAGCTTTCATTGATGTAGATGATAATGTCAGAAATTCTACATATATTTATAAATATGGTGATCGAAAAGCTACATTTGAGCGTAAATCAAAATTAAAAGAGTTGTTTGATGTTATCCAATCATTTGCAAAAGTTCAGGTCGTTTCGGAACGAATTGACTGGTTAGAATGTTTTAAATTTGCACTTGAACAATATGGTATCGAAAATGCTAATAATTTTTTGAGTGAAGAAAAGGTTCAAGATGGACAAAGTTCATTAAATCAAACTCAAAAAACTTTGAAAAAATAGTTGTTTAGGAACATATTTTATGAAATACAAATTACTGAATGCGCAACGAGAATTTTTAGAAATTCCTCATACATTTTCTCTTGATGTTGCAGTCTATCAAGGCGGGTATGGGTCCGGTAAAACTTTTGCCGGATCCTTACTTGGGATATTATTAGCTTTAAAATTCCCGGGGATTCGAGGGCTTGTTGGAGCTCAAACATATACACTAGTTCGGGATACAACTCTTCAGACTTATTATGAACATCTAGAAGGCATGAATTTTGTAGAGGGTGTTGATTATAAGTGGGTAAGCGCTGAGCAAAAATTACTTTTTCGTAATGGTTCTGAAATCCTTTTTAGACATTTTGATGAGCCTAATAAGTTGAAATCTCTGAACTTGGGGTTTGTCGAAATAGAAGAAATGTCTGATGTGCCTTATGATACTTTCAAGATGTTATTGGCTCGTATGCGTCAAAGGGTATCGTCAAAATGGAAAAATTTCACTTATAGAATTTTCGGACATACAAACCCCGAAATTCAGAAAGGCTGGATTTATAAAACATTTTTTGAAAATCCACCTCCAAATTATAGGTTAATTTGTGCGCCTACTACTCAAAATATTTATCTTCCGGAAGGTTTTTGTGAGGAACTAAAGAAGCTTTATGATAAAGAATATTATGAAACTTTTGTTCTGGGGAAAGTCGGTAATTATAATCAAAACTTAGTTGTAAAAGATTTTACTGATGAAAATGTAAGGGAAATTAAATATCAGCCGGATTTGGATGTTCATATAAGTTGTGACTTTAACGTGGATCCTATGGCTTGGGTTCTGGCACATAAGACAGAGGATAAAGTTTTTTATTTTGATGAATTGGTATTAGAAAATACTACAACATCTAAAACTTGTGATGAATTTTATCGCAGATATCCGAATCATAAAGGGAAAATTATTGTTAATGGTGATGCTTCCGGTGATAATAGAAGTTGTACCAGCGAATATACTAACTATGTTATTATCAAAAAGAAGCTGGAATCTTTTGGGTATGAGGTTGATATTAAAATAAAAGCTTTCAATCCTCCTATAAAAAACAGAGTTGCGGCATTTAATGCAAAAGTGAAAAATGCAAAAGGAGAAATCGGTTTGTATATTTCTCCTAAATGCGAAAAGCTTTTATATAATATCTACAATTTACGTTATGTAGAAGGGTCTTCAAAAATAAATGTTCCTACATATACACAGATAAAACAGACAAAAGAGTTAAAGTTTTTATCCCATCCTTTTGATGCGGCGTCTTATCTGGTTGATTTTTATTGGCCTATTGTATTGTAGGGACGAGAAAGGTTAAAAATGGATTCATTGTTATATTATTCTCCGGTTGTTATTGTAGTGCTTGTATTTTTAATTCAGCAGAGAATTGTTGTTACTCCGGAACAACTGGAACGTAAGCACAGAGAGATTTTGTCTGATATTGAAAAAAGATTTGTTTCTCTTAATAGTTATAAAGATTTAAAATCTCAATTTTCTGAAATTAAAGATAAAATTGATAAAATATATGATTGTTTAATAATTTCAAAATAACTATAAATTTTCAAGAGCGGCAATTTTCATATCCTTAAAATCAGGGACTTTGCCGGTCCAAATTTGTTGAGAAGCAACAGCCTGACGGATTAGCATATCTATACCGTTAAGTGTGCGATAACCGAGTTTTTTTGCAAGTTTAAGTAAAATAGTGTTTTTCGGATTATATATTACGTCATAAACAAGAGCGTGTTCAGGTAATGTTTTTAGTTCATTTTCTTCTACCGGAGTATAATCAGCAGCACGACCTTGCATACCTATTGGCGTAGCATTTACAAGTAAATCAATATCTGATAGATTTCTTATTCTTTCAATTTGATAAGTGTTAAATTCTATAGATGGGAAAGTTTTTCTCAAGTAATTTAAAAGTTCAAGACTATTTGGTACATTTCTTGTAAATAATTTGATTTCTTTCATATTACGTTGTGCCAGAGCAGTTATTGCGGCTCTGGCGGCACCGCCGGTACCAAGTATTCCGGCAACTTTTCCCGAAAGAGTAAAATCTTCAGGTATTGCATTTATAAATCCTAATACATCTGTGTTATATCCTGTCATTTCTTTTGTTATAGGGTCTATAACTACAGTATTTACAGCATTTGCAATAGTAGCAGAATCATCAATTGAGTCTAAAAACATTGTAATCGGTAATTTTAGTGGTATTGTAACGTTAAAACCACTATAATTATTTGATTTTAAGTATTTAATTCTATCTACTAAATTTTCAGGAGATGTTTCCAAAATTTCATAAGTTGCATCTTCATTGATACTTTTAAATCCTGCATTGTGAATATATTCTGACAAAGAATGCCCGAGAGGATATCCTATCAATGCAAATTTTTTAGTTTGAGATTTATCTGTATTTTGAGTTGGTATAGTTTGAATGTTACCTGCGTAAGGTTTATAATCATCTTGTAAACGCGGATGGTTATCGAGATTTCCTGTATATGGCTGTTGAGCCACAGGTGTTATTGGTGTTGAATCTGAATAACTTTCAGGTGTTAACTGTGCCGGAGTTGATGAATAATATGTAGTATTCCAATCGGAAGAAGTAGTTGTTTGAGGTTCAGGTTCAATTGAATTTGTGTAATTTGAATGGCTAGGTGTATTATATTCGGATATTTCGTTTGTATTATTTATGTTGGTTAAATTTGTTTGTGTATATTGATTATACTTGTTGGTCTCGTTAGTGTATGGCTCACTAACAGAAGTGTTTATTTTATTTACCCCTTCATTTACCCCTTCATTTTCTTTTTCCATTTGAGCTTTAAGCTCAGCTAATGAAATATTTACACCTTGAGCTTTGAGTTCTTTGTAACGAGCAAGCAATTCTTTACTTACAGCCATATATTAAACCTCTTGAGTTTCTTCAGTTTGATCAGCTTCTTTTTTGTATCCGCATTTCAGACTTGAACAAGATATAACGGTACCTTTTTTCAATACTTTTTTGACTAGCAGACTGCCGCAAGTCGGGCATGTTTCGCCTGTTGGTTCGTTCCATAGTACAAAATCGCAATCAGGATATTTGTCGCATCCGAAAAATACAGTGCCTCTTTTTGATTTTCTTTCTACAATAGTACCTTTTCCGCATTTTGGACAAGTTACACCTGTTGATTTTCTATAAGGCTTACGGTGTTTGCATTCAGGATTTGTGCATTCCATATATTTGCCGTATGGACCTATTTTGAAAACCATTTCAGAACTACATTTTTCGCATTTTTCTTCGCAAACTTCTTGAGGTTTTTCTTGGCTACCTTCTTCATTTAGGCTTTCCATTTCTTGCATAACATTTAATGACATAGCTGTTTTGCATTCAGGATAACCTGAGCATCCCAAGAATTGAGAGCCTGCTTTACTTGTTCTGAGAACCATTGGTTTTCCGCAATTTGGACAATTAATCTTTGTTTGGATAGTAACACGTTCTGCTGTTTTCATAACCGCATTTACTTCTTCCATAAACGGAGTGTAAAAATCTTGTAGGACTTTTACCCATACAGCTTCTTTTTCAGCAATTTTATCGAGTTTTTCTTCCATCCCTGCAGTAAATTTGTAGTCCATAATATCAGAGAACTGGGTTACAAGTTGTTTTGATACGGTTCTGCCTAATAATGTAGGATGTAAGGCTTTATCTTTTTTCTCAACATATTTTCTTGTTTGAATAACTGTGATAATTGTTGCATAAGTTGATGGACGACCGATTCCGTGTTCTTCCAAAGCTTTAACCAGAGATGCTTCATTGTATCTTGGTGGCGGTTGAGTGAAATGTTGTTTTGGTAAAACTTTTTTACATACTACTTTATCGCCTTTTTCAAGATCAGGAATTTTAGCATCTGATTCTTTTTCATCTTCTTCTGAATCGTTATATAGAGTCAAAAATCCGTCAAACATAATTTTACTGGTGCCGGCTTTTAAAGTGTAATCGCCTGAATTTATTTCAATTGATTTATTTGCAATTTCAGCCGGAGCCATTTGGGATGACATAAATTTTTCCCAAATAAGTTTGTATAATTTGTATTGGTCGTTATCTAAATATTTTTTTATACTTTCAGGTGTTCTTTCAGGATATGATGGACGAATGGCTTCGTGAGCATCCTGAACATTTTGTTTACCTTTTACATAAATATTTGGTTCTTTTGGATAATATTTTTCACCATAATTTTCCAAAATAAAGTCGTGAGCCATATTTTGAGCATCATCAGAAACTCTGACAGAGTCTGTTCTCATATATGTAATCAAACCGACAGGAGTACCGTCAATTTCAATACCTTCATAGAGTTTTTGAGCAACCTGCATTGTTTTAGAAACTCCAAAACCGAGTTTTGAAGATGCTGCACGCTGCATTGTTGAAGTTATAAAAGGTGCTGTAGGTTTACGTTTTATTGTTTTTTTAGTTACTTTTGAAACTTCAAATTGACTTGATGGATTAGTAAGATAATCTACAATTTTTTGTGCTTCATCTTTATTTTTTATTGTTTTTTCAATATTTTTATTTTTAATTTTAGATAATTCTGCTTCAAAAGTTTTGCCATCTTTATCAAGATTAGCGTGAATAGACCAGTATTCTTGCGGAATGAATTTTTCTATTTCTTCTTCTCTCTCGCAAATCATACGTAGGGCAACAGACTGAACTCTTCCTGCTGAAAGATTTCGATTACCTATTTGTTTCCACAATACAGGACTTAATTTAAAGCCTACGAGTTTATCCAAAATTTGTCTTGTTTGTTGAGCTTGAACCATGTCCATATCGATAGAACGCGGATTTTCAACAGAATGCTTAACTGCTTTTGGTGTAATTTCGTTGAATACAATTCGGTAAATTTTTTCATCAGGCACTTTTAGAATTTGTCTTACGTGCCATGCAATAGCTTCTCCCTCACGGTCGGGGTCGGAAGCAAGATAGATTTTATCGGCTTTTTTAGCCATATCATTGAGTTTTTTTACAACCTGTTGTTTGCCGGGGATAACTTCAAATTTTGGTTCGAAGTTATTGTTCACATCAAATCCCAGATTTTGTGTTGCAGAGTCTTTTGTTGGCAAGTTTCTGACGTGTCCGTAACTTGCTTCTATTTGAAAGCTGTCTCCAAGAATTTTCTTGATTGTTTTAGATTTTGCAGGAGACTCAACTATAACTAATGATTTTTCTTTTGTCTTGCTTGCAGTTGCCATTTATTTTCTATACCTTTTTGTATCTATCCCCGTTACATTGTTTTATTATGCCTTTAAGCTCCATTGTTGTCAAGTTCATGAGTAAATCATCAAGCCTTAAATTTGTAAGATTTAATAATTCATCGACTCCTTTTTCTTCTATTTCAAGAGCTTTAAAAATCTTTTCTTCTTCTTCTGTTAACATCGGAAGAGTTAATTGTTCACCTTTTCCTTCAGTTTGAATTTCCCAATTTAGAGCATTCAGAATATCTTCGCTTTCGGTGACTAGTGTTGCGCCATTTTTCAGAAGTTTATAAATACCTTGAGTATTTGGGTTTGAGATTTCTCCCGGTATACACATTAACTCTCTTCCCTGTTCTAGAGTAAGATTTGCAGTAATCAATGCACCGCTTTTTAATGAAGCTTCGGCAACAAGTGTTCCGTATGAAAGTCCTGAAACTATTCTATTTCTTTGCGGAAAACGAAATTTCACAGGTTCAAATGTTGGATAATATTCTGTTACGACAGCTCCGTAACCATTTTCTATATTATGGTAAAGAGTTTTGTTGCTTGCCGGATATGTGAAATCAAAACCGCTAGCGATAACTCCTATTGTTTTTATATTATTTTCTATTGCCGCAGAATGCGCAACGGTATCAATTCCTGAAGCTAGTCCAGAAACTATGCAGATATCTGTATTTTTTAATTCGGAAATTATTTTCTTTAGATTCTCTCTAGCATTAGAACTTGCTTTTCTTGAACCAACTACGGCTAAAGTTTTTTCTAAATTACATTCAAAAAGTTTGCCTTTATAATATAAAACCGCCGGAGGGTTTTCAATATTTTTGAGTAATGACGGGTAATTTTCATCTTCTAATGTCAGAAAATTTATTCCTCGAGTTTCTACATTGGTAAATGTTCGGTCAATATCAACTTTATCTCTGAATTTGATAAAGTTTTCAGCTTTCTTTACGCTTAAACCATCAATATTTTTAAGTTCATCAATTGATGAATTAAAAGCCTTTTCAATATCTCCGAAATAATTGTAAAGTCTTTGAATAAACCTGCTATCTATTTGTTCTATTGAAGAAAATGCTATCCAGTATTTATTCTTCATTTATGCCTTCTTCTTTTTTATACTTTCAATTAGAGCAGCAGCTTTATCTTTTTCCTCTTGTGGAATATCAAAGTTTGAATAATCTTCAAGATATTCAATGGCATCATCGTAATCTCCGCGAGCCATGAATAGTATTGCAACCTTTTTATAAGGCATTGGAAATTTATTATTAGATGCAATTGATTTTAAGAAATTTGAAATGGCTTTATCAATTTCGTCATTTGCTTGATAAGCTTCTGCAAGATAATAATAAATCCATTCGTTATCATCTTTGTATTCCAATACATTTTCAAAATTTTCGATTGCAGAATCATAATTACCCAGATCAAAATATATTTTTGCTAAATCATAATAAGCATCGTAATTATCTGGCTGTCTGTCTAAGATAAATTCTAATTCATCAATAGCAAGATCGCGCTTTGTATCTTCCATATAGAATCTTGCAAGATAATGTCTGAATATCAAATCATCAGGAAGCATATCAATAGCATAGGATAAAATATTTATCCCTTCGCCCAAACGTCCTTGTTTGTAATATATATCAACAAGATTGATAAAGCATTGTGGAATTTGAGGATTTAACTCTATACACTTGAGGTAGCTTTTTTCAGCTTTTTCATCATCTCCAAGGTTTGCATAGCATAAACCTAAATTGTTATAAATTTCAGCATTGTCGGTTTCTACTTCCAATACTGCAGTGAATAAATCTATTGCACTGTTCCAATCTTTATTTTTAAAGCATTCAATGGCTTTGTCAATTTTTTCTTTCATATTTTAATGTCTCCGGCAGATTATAATCCTAAAGTAACATTGTCATCTGAACCAGAACCAATGTTTCTAATAACAGTTCTTGTGTTTCCTTCAGCATTAAAGCTTTTTGGTTTCATTGTCATTTTTATTTTATCTGCGTAAATTGTTCTAACTCCCTGAGTAATACTTGAACGTCCTGTGAAATAAGCTTCGTTTGGCTTAGCTGAACCTTGGCTTGGATAAAGAGTTACTTTTGGACCTGCCGCATAGTAATCTTGGTACCAAATTCTTACATTACCGCTAGCATTGAATGTAGAACGTTTTTGATTATATTCTTGATAGTTTGATTTTAATGTTAATTTTGAGCCATCATCCATTGTAGAGTTAGATGTAGTGTTTCCATAAGCTGTTAAGTTTCCTGAAGCAGCTTCGTATACAAATTTATCAGCGTAAGATTCATTTTTTTCTTGTTTAACACGAGCATTTCCTGTTAATACAAGTTTTTTCAAATCTCCATTTTTGTCTGTTGTAATTTGTGCTGAATTAGAGAAAGTTTCAATTTCTTTGTATAACATAGTTACCGCTCCGGTAGCTGTCATTACACCTGTTTTTGTATCATATTCTTGAACGTCTGCGTTTATTACTACAACAGGTTTTTTGCCTTCAAATACGATAGATTGCGTATCGCCTTCAGCTCTGATTATTTTAGTAATTAATGATACTTTTAAAATATTTGCTTTAACTTCTCTTTTTTTATTTTTTTTGATTTCAAACGCATAAGGTTTTTCGTAAAAAGTAGCAGTATCAAGTTTTTGATCTTTTGTAATATCAACATCGGCAGTTTCTCCGACAACTTTCAGGTCATCTACTGAAACTTTAACATTACCGTTAAATTTGATTTTATTATCTGCTTCATTAAAAGTTTGATTTTTTGATTCAATAATCAAATCTGAAGCTTGTACTGCTATTCCGCTTAATAATAAAACTGATATAAAAGCTGTTAATATTCTTTTCATGCTACTTTTTATCCTCATAAACTTTTGAAACTGTGTTTCCGCTAATCTTAAAACTGTCATATGTTGGACTTATAACTATTTTGTCTGCTGTAGAAAGCAGTTCTTTTCCTTTTTTTATTTTTATATTGCCTTCTGCAACAATCGGAGAATGTGAATCAACCCATTTAAGTTTATCCGCATTCAACGTAATTCCGTCTTTAAGAACAATATAAGTGTCTTTGTAAAGTGTAATGGTTCCTTGCTTAGAGTTATAAGTACCTTTAGATGATTCAAAACTCATTGAAACCTCATTATCTTTATAGAAGTTTCCAATAACTTTATTCAATTGAGCAATCCCGTTTTCGCTGTCCCATTTTCCGGTTTCGCCGTAAATTTCCCAATATTTCTGTTCATCTTTTGTTTCAGTAAGAATTACACCATTAACAACAGCCTCTTGCTTATCTCCGCTATAAGCTGCTTGTTTCATGTTGTAATCATGAGTAATAATGCCTGCAGTAATAAAAGCCCATGCCAAAATTCCAACAAGAGCAAACAATACCGCTAAATATACCCTTTTCTTCTTTTGCAAATTTTTCCAGTTCATACCTAAATTTTAGCACAAAAGATTTTAAATAGAAAATTAGTAAAATAAGTTAATACGTTTTGTTATCAGAGTTCAATTGTTATGTTTTTGACAAACTTCTTAATAATTAGGCAACAGATTATATTTGTAATATAATAAACTACATAACAGACGAGGGAAAGAGGGGAAAAACATGGTATTAAGATATGATTGTGGTGAAGTTATTACAGCTATGGTTACACCAATGGAGCGTTCCGGTGTTATTGATTATGATAAAGTAGAACTTCTAACAAAACATTTGATTGAAAATGGCAGTGACGCAATTCTTGTTGCTGGTACAACTGGAGAGTCTCCAACATTGACTAATGAAGAAGAAATTGAGCTTGTTAGTACTGTAAAAAGAGCTGCTGCTCATAAGGCTAAAATTATTTTAGGTGCAGGTTCTAATTCAACTGATTCTGCTATTGAGTATTCTAAATTTGCTCAAAAAGAAGAAGTTGATGCAATTCTATCGGTTGTTCCTTATTATAATAAACCTAATCAACGTGGAATTATTGAACATTTTTCTGCTGTTGCGAAATCAACTGCATTGCCTATTATCTTGTACAATATTCCATCTAGAACCGGTGTGAATATGGAACCTCAAACAGTAGCTTATTTGGCTGAAAAATTTGAAAATATCGTAGGTGTTAAACAAAGTTTTGCTGATATGGATAAAGTGACTGAGTTAAAAATGTTATGCCCTGATGATTTTGCAATTTATTCGGGGGATGATAGTTTAACTCTTCCAATGATGGCTGTTGGTGCACATGGGGTAATTTCAGTGGCGTCTCATTTGTTTGGTTCTGAAATCAAGTCTATGATTAGAAATTTCAAAACCGGCAATTTGATTGCTTCAAGAAATATGCATAAAAAACTTTATCCGGTTTTCAAAAACTTATTTATGGCACCTAATCCAACTCCAGTAAAGGCAGCTTTATCTTATAAAGGTTTAATTGAAGAGCACGTAAGAAAACCATTAGTTCCATTGACTGAAGATGAAAAAATTGCTCTATTCACTATAATCGACAGGGTAAAACAAGAATTAAGCGATGAGGGTTAGTTCTTTTTTGTTTGATTGATGTTATAAATAATATAACTAAGTTTATTATCAGTAGTACATATATAAGAGGGTGAAAAATTGAAAAACAAAATTATTATGTTTTGGGTAATTGTAGCAATTGTTATAACCTCAATTGTTGTAATTTACAAAAAACCTACAAAACTCGGACTAGATCTTGTTGGCGGTTCTAGAATTATGTTAGAAGCTCGTACAACAGATACAGTTAGAAAAATTACTCCAGAAGTAATGAGCCGTTTGCAATATGCGATTGAAAGTCGTGTAAACAAACTTGGGGTTTCAGAAACAAGTGTTGCTCAAATCGGTGACAAAAGATTACTTGTTGAAATTCCTAACGTAACTGATTTGAAAGAAGCAGAAGCATTTTTAGGTAAAACTGCTCAATTAGAATTCAAACAACCAGTTTTGGATGAAAATAAACAACCAAAAAGAGATGACAATGGTCTTATGATGTGGGAACCTACAGGTTTGACCGGTGAAGATTTGAAATCTGCATCAATTGGTTCTGATCAAACAGGTCAATGGACTGTTTCTCTTGAATTCAATGGAAATGGTGCAACTAAATTTGCAGAGTTGACACAAAAACTTGTTGGTCAGCAAATGGCAATTTTCTTTGATAATGAAGAAATTTCTGCTCCAGTGATTCGTGAAGCAATTTTTGGTGGCAGAGCTGAAATTTCAGGCGGAAGTTCAGGATTCAAATATGAAGAAGCTGAAAAAATGGTTAACCTTTTGAATGCTGGTGCACTTCCTGTTCCATCTGATATTATTCAAGAAAATACAGTTGGACCAACTTTAGGTTCTGACAGTATTGAAAAATCAAAAGTTGCAGGTATTATCGGTATCGGTTTCGTAATGTTATTTATGGTTTTTGCTTATCGTTTACCTGGTTTGATTGCAGATATTGCGTTAATAGTATATAGTTTAATCTTATTTGCTATGTTCAAAGCTATTCCTGTTACGCTTACACTTGCGGGTATTGCAGGTTTCATTCTTTCTGTTGGTATGGCAGTTGATGCTAATATTCTTATCTTTGAAAGAACTAAAGAAGAATTGAAAGCAGGTAGAAATTTATTTACAGCTATCAATTCAGGTTTTGACAGAGCATTTACAAGTATTTTCGATTCAAATATGACAACAATTCTTACTTGCGTAATTTTGTATTTCTTAGGTACAAGTGTTGTTAAAGGTTTTGCTTTAACATTGGCTCTTGGGGTAATTGTTTCAATGTTTACAGCGATTACTGTTACTAAGAACTTTATGCACTTAATCTTTGGTACCGGTGAATTGAAATATCCGGCATTATTTGGCCTTTCTCATGATGATATTGGTCAAGCTTATGCGGCAACAGAAACCAAACGTGAAAAAGCTCGTTTTGGTATTTTAGACTAGGAAAGTAAGAGGTAAATATAAAATGTTTAATTTTAAGAAAAATATGGTACATGTCGTAAAATATAGAGTTGTTTGGATGTGTTTATCAGCATTACTTCTGATACCTGGAATTATCGCAATGATTTATTCTATGGTTACATATCCTACACATTCTCCTGTAAAAGTTGGTATTGATTATACTGGTGGTACTATTTTGCAGTACGGAACTCCGGAAGAAATTTCAAGTGATAATTTAGCACAAACTCGTGATGCATTAGATAAAATTGGTGTATCAAATGCTTATTTGCAGGTTTTGAATGTTACACCTACTAAAGAAAACAATAATATTAAATCAATTGTATCAATTAGAACCAAATTTATTGATGAAGGTTCTGATTTAGCATCTGATATTACAACTCAAATTCAAAAAGAATATAAAAATGCTGAATTGATTCAAGTAACATCAGTTGGACCTACATTGGGTAAAGAATTATTTAAAATGTCTTTAATTGCATTAGGTCTTGCAATTTTAGGTATGATAATTTATATTTCTATCAGATTTAAGTTAGAGTATGCAATTGCTGCTATTTTAGGTTTGGTGCATGACGTTTTATTTGTTGTCGGTATCTTTTCGATACTTGGATTATTCTGGAATGTTCAAGTTGACGGTTTATTCTTGACTGCGATTCTTACAGTAATTGGTTTTTCTATCAATGATACGATTGTTACATTTGACAGAATTCGTGAAAACTTAAGATATTATGGTAAGAAAATGTCATATGGTGAAATTGTAGATGCTTCTGTAAATCAAACTTTAGCAAGAAGTGTTAATACATCATTAACAGCATTTATTACATTAGCTGCGTTGTATTTCTTTGGTGGTGTAACAACAAAAGATTTCGTTTTAGCAATGATGTTAGGTGTTGTTGTTGGTACATATTCAAGTATTTTCTTCTGTTCAATGCTTGTTGATTTCTGGGAAGAAAGAAAAAATTCACCTAAAAAACCAGCTATAGAAGCTTAGTTTTTATATAATAAAAAAGAGTGACTTAGTTTAGGCTAGGTCACTTTTTTATTTACATAGTAATTATTATGAGCAAATATCTAATGCATATGGTAAAACTTTCTTTTGTCATTCCGGACTTGATCCGGAATCTATCAATGTCTATAAAATTGATAGATGCTGAATCAAGTTCAGCATGACAGTTAATGAAATATTCTTTTTAAACCAGCTTTTGTTCCTTCATTTCTTTTTCTTTGTTGCCACGTAAAGAGAAAAAACGCAAGCAAAGATAGGGAAACTGGCGGCCAAATAATACGAGTCAGCAGAAACTACTTTTCCGAACCGTCCTAAATGTTTCTGAATACCAATAATAATTATAATAAGCTAGAATTTTTTTAATTTGGCATATGCAGCATCCATAGCCTTTTTGCCTTGCTTGCCAAAGTCTATAGTATACATTACACTCTCTCCAATGTTCATAACATCAGTGATGTGCCCAATCCCCATCTGCTCATGAAATACTCGCTGACCAACTTCATAAACATCATTTAAAGCTTGTGAAGCTTTTCTTTGTTCTTCTCGTTTTTCTGCTTCTTTTTGTTCTGCCGCAAGTCTTTGACGACGTTCTTCTGCCATTCTTTTAATGGCATTATCTTTAAAAAATGCAGCAATTTTTTCTTCTTCTCGTTTTTTGTTTATAGCAGATTTTACAATAATTGTTCTTTGTGGGGTTCTGTTAGATACAGGTTTTGAATATGTTGGTTTAGAACTGGTGTTGTTATCATAGTTTTTCTTACCGCCAGATGCAAGCCCTTTTCTTTGTGGGGCAACAAAATTAGCACCAAAACCTGTTGAAGGTTTTATATATCCGTAACTATCTGATTCTGCTTTATTTTCTCTTGCTTTAGATACTGCACTTCTGAATGTCGAACTGCTTCTTGATGTACCTTCTGATTCAGTTGATTCAATAAGATTTTGCGGAATCTCTTCGATAAATCTTGATGGATTGTAGTATCTGTATTCACCCCAAGTTTGACGACGCTTAGCTGATATTAGGTATAATTTTTCTTCTGCTCTTGTTATACCGACATACATAAGTCTACGTTCTTCTTCAACTTCAGATGGAACTTGAAGAGTTCTTTGGCTTGGGAAAATTCCTTCATCCATCCCTGCAATAAATACGTGTGGAAATTCCAACCCTTTTGCTGCGTGAAGTGTCATCATTGTTACGTTATTAGCTTCTTCTTCCATTGAATCAAGATCTGAAACCAGTGCTACTTGTTGCAAAAATTCGCCAAGTATATTGTTATCTTCTTCCGGAACAAATTCTTCTGCAACGTTAACAAGTTCTTGCAGGTTGTTTATATCATCCTGAAATTCAGGATCTGTTGCGGCTTTAGCTTGAAGTTCGGCAAGATATCCTGATTTTTCAATTACTAATGTAACAAACTCTTTTAAAGTATAAGAATTTTGAGCATCTCTAAATTTTTGAATAAGAGTTGCAAAATCTTTCAATTTAGATTGAGTTTTTGCAGTAATAGTTGATTCTTCACAAATTTTTATTGCTTCATACAGGCTTATATCTCTTTCGTTAGCAAAGTCTGAAAGGTTTTTTACTGTAGTATCGCCGATTCCACGTTTTGGAATATTGATTACACGACGTAAACTTTGTGAATCATCAGTGTTGTTAATAAGCTTTAAGTAACACAATACTGTTTTTACTTCTGCACGGTCGTAGAATTTTGTTCCACCGTATATTTTATAAGGAACACCACAAGCCATACAAGCTTCTTCCAAAGCTCGGGATTGGTTGTTTGTTCTATAAAGAATTGCGAATTTATTATAGTTACCACCTGCAGTTCTTCTAATATTGCTTACAATGTAATTAGCCTCGTCAGCTTCATCGTCTGCTATGTAGTAACTTAATTTATCCCCTTCACCTTTATTGGAATATAGAACTTTATCCAAACGTTCATCATTATTTTCAATAACAGCGTTTGCTGCATTAAGAATATGTGCTGTTGAACGATAATTTTGTTCAAGTTTAATCAATTTTGTTTTAGGGTAGTCTTTTTGGAAATTCATTATAATTGTGAAATCCGCACCACGCCAAGAATAAATTGATTGGTCGACATCACCTACGACGCAGAGTGAACGTTCTTGTGGAATTTCTTGTTGTAAATTTGTATAAAGCATATTAACAAGCTTGTATTGAGCAAGGTTTGTATCCTGATACTCATCGACCATAATATGCTGGAATCTTTCATAATATTGCTTTCTAACATCTTCGTTTTGTTCTAATAGTTTAACCGTTAGCATAAGCATATCGTCAAAATCTATAGCATTGTTGTTATTTAGAGCTTTTTCGTATTCTTCATAAACAGCTGCAATTCTTTGAGATTTGAAATCTCTTGCAAATGTTGCGAATGCTGTTGCATCTTGCATTTTGTTTTTTGCATTTGATATAACTGATTTTACAAGCTTTGTTGGGTAAACTTTATCATCAAGATTAAGTTTTTTTATAGCCCTTGTTATAATTTGGTTAGTATCAGTATCGTCATATATTGTAAAATTTTTATCTAAATTTTTACCGGTTGCAGTGTTATATTTGTCAATATTTTCACGAAGGATTCTACCACAGATACCGTGGAAAGTTCCAACCCACATGTATTTAACAGTATCTTCACCAATAATTTTACCGATACGTTCTTTCATTTCTTTTGCGGCTTTGTTGGTAAATGTTACGGCAAGTATACTTCTTGGCTTTGTCCCGTTCTTAATCATATATGCTATACGAGTGGTCAAAACCTTTGTTTTACCTGAACCTGCTCCGGCTAATATAAGTAACGGACCTTGTGTTGTTTTTACAGCTTCAACTTGTTCCTTATTAAGATTTTCTAATAGATTTTCCATGACCTCTTCCCAAATAAAAAAAAATATGCTATAATCTAGCATAATTGAAAAATGTTATTAATGCAATTAGAAGGTAAAAGAAGAAATGACAGAAAGTGATATGGAAATTTTATTAAGTTCAGACGATGCAAATGAAGATGCTCAAAAATCAATAGTTGTACCTATTGATGAAGATATGGATACAGTTAAAGCTGATTCTCCGAATACAGTTGACGAATTGGCAATGGAACTTGCTACAATAAAACAATCTGCTAAAAAAATAGCAATTATTGGTAGTCGTAATCTTCCAATCACTCATCAACAAATGATTGAAACTCTTGCAACAGCTCTTGTTATGCAAGGTAATACAATAATTACTTCAGGTGGTTCTTCTGGAACTAATGCTGCGGCTATTCGTGGTGCTATGAAAGCTAATCCTGAAAAATTAAGTGTTGTTCTTCCTCAAACAATAGGTCAACAACCTTCTGATGTTCAAGATCAACTAATTGGTGTTCCAAATATTATTGAGCACGCAGATAGAGCTATGATGACTTTGGCTGATGCTTCAAGAGTTTGTAACAGAGAAATTATTGATGAATGTAATCAATTGATTTGTTTCTTATCTCATACAAGTAAAACTCTTCATAGTGCGGTTCAGTACGCTGAAGAAGGTCATAAAGTTATTACTGTATTTTACTTAGATTAATAAGGCTCTATATTATGAGCGATAAATTGAAAAAATTAACCGGTAAAAATCCTAAAGATTTTGAACCGATAGCTTTTAGTCTTATAAATGACTGTGATGTGGAACTTTTTTCTGAACTTGTGGAAAAAGATGATTTTTTGTTTGACTTTGTTAAACAAAACGTTTCTGACAGACTTTCAAAGGTTTGTAATGAGTCAAATTATTTAAATTTGATTCCGTTTTTGAAATTTTATTCTCCATCGTATGAAGAGTTTATTGTGTCTACTCTTGTGCGTTTTGCTGATGAAGATTTGACCGATAAAATGTTAGAACTTTTTGAATCCGGTTCAGATAATGAAAAAGCTTATTGTGCGAAGTTTTTCTCTTATATTCAAGATCCGTTGGCAATTGACTTTTTAAAACAGAATGCTTATTCAGAAAATGTTTCATTGAGTACGAATTGTGCGTCAACTTTAGCAGCAATTGGAGAAACTTCTTCTTATAATGAAGCGTTGACTAAACTTTGTTCTGGTGACGATTTTGAGAAGCTGGATGCGGTTAGATTTCTTGTGTCTTATGGTAACAAAGATGCAGTTTCTAATATTATTGAAGTGTTAAAGGTTTCTCCAATGGCAGAAAATATGGCAGGAGATTTGTTGTATCTTTCTGATTGGTTCGAATTGAAAAATAATAATTTTTCTGATGCATTGTTTGTTTTAAATCTTGTTATTAATGGTTTAGGTGAAATTCTTGGTTTGGCTCAGGTTTTTGACTTTAGATTATATGATATTGTTGAGGCTTTGTTGAGCTCTGATATTTCATCGGAATCTGCAGTGGTATTACTTAACGCTAAAGATAAGTTTGAAACTCTAACAGAAAATGATGAATATTTATTTGATGAGCAAAAAGATGTTAAGCAGGAAGTTTATGATATTAAAGCACTTTTGGCTTCTATGTCTTTAGATTCGTTGCAAAATTTAGCCGATTCAGAATTGAGTGATAACAGCTTATTTGTTTATACAGCACTTGATTTATCATCAAATGTTCAAAAAATTAGAGAACTTTTATCTTCAAATAATCAAACTCTTGTGTTGAAATCTTTAGAAGTTTTGAAAACAAGAAATTCATTAACCTGTGAAGATAAAACATTGGCACTGAATTCTGTAACTGATGCCAATATCAAAAGTGTAATAATGGCTATATAGGAGTAAGAATATGTTTGTATTTTTAGATAATGAAGCAAATCTACCGGAAGGTTATCGTAGACTTTCATCTCAAGAAATAATGAATAATTACCTAAAAATGGATTTGAATAAGGATTATACTGTTTCTAAAAATGAGTGGATGTTTATGTTTATCAAATTATTAGAAAAAGATATTGATATTTTAGAAAAAGAAGGTCCTGATTCTATAATGAACAAAATACAGGAATTATCCGATGAATTTGACAGATATGATGTAAACGGCAATAAAAAATTAGATTATGAAGAATATAAATCAATCATAACTAATAGAGTTTATATTTCTGAATAGGATTATTTTGTTAATTTAGATATAAAGTTTTCAATCCAATTGGATTTCATCCCCATAGCTTCTTCAAAGTCTTTTTTAGGTAATTTAGAAGCCATTTCGAATGAATCTATAGAAATATCACTTTCGAAAAGACTTTTAGTGTCTTTTTTTTCTTTTTTTCGTTGTCCACGCATCATAAATCCTGTATTACCACCGCTTCCGCCATCGTTATTCATGTTAGCTGCTGCTTTGATAACCGGTTGAGATCTTCCAACGTTTACATCGAAACTCATTGTTCTAATCCTTATATTTTTCCCTTATATATATAAAGTATTGAAATCGTTAATTTTTATTACATGAGTAGTATAATTGTTACAAATCTTAATTTTTAAACAGGGTTAAAAGTGTTATAAATACGCTATTTAGGTCGTTTATTACTTTTTGTTACAAATGTCGTGTAAGATTAAATTTTGTTTTTGATTATGCCGATAAAGTATAGGTAAGGAATTATCCTGAGGATTTGACATGTCTATCGCTATTAGTTCTACATTAGAATATTTGCAATCCAGACTTCAGATACCTGAAGCCAAGATGCAAATTTATGCTGAAAAATCTTTAGAAGAAATCCTTGAATTAGAAGCTGCGGAAGGTAATCAGGCTGCGATACAACTTGCTGCGGATATGTTTAGCGATCCGAATCAGCTTATTGAACTTTTTCAACTTGCAGATCCTGAAAATAAGTTAGTTATATTACAATCAATGTCATCAGCTCAGTTAGAAAAATTAGTTCCAATGTTAGAAACTGATGATTTATTGCAAGGTCTTCAATTTTTTACTCAAGACGGGTTAATGGACTTGTTAAAGGATATTCCGCAAGAAGAGTTAGTTAAAACTGTTTTCCAAATGTTTTCAGAACAACAGATAATTGAATTTATGCCGGAAAAAGAATTGGATAAACTTTTGACCGGTATTGATATGGATAAAGATGTTTTGTTAAATAATTTGAAATCAATACCTGAGATGTATTTGCAACAGATTATTGAGAGTGTTACAGGAGAAGAAGCTCAAGGTAACTCAGCTGAACTTATTAACCAAATAGGACAATTCGGCGATTTAGAATACAGAAATGCTATTTCAAATTTACAACTTGTTCAAAAGCAAGAATTAACTCTTTCTATAACAAGTGGTGACCCTAAATTGTATGAAAAATTTAGCGCTGATTCTTATGTGAATATTATTAGAAGAGAAAGAGAAAAAGACGAAACTATTAAATCAATGGCAGTTATCAAGCCTGAATATTTACAAAAAATGATGGATAAACTTCCTGATGATTTGTTGAATGTTGTTATAACTCAAATTGATACAGAAAAATTTGCCGATGCGTTAATCAATACTTTCCCTGAAGTTTTGGCGAAATTTATTGCAGGGTAAATTTAGATGCGGTCCCTTGTTAATGTGTCTATAGCAAGTTTTAAAGCTTCATCTGCGAAGTGCTCTTTCATTTCAATACGAGGAAGTTGTGGTGAAAGTTTGATTTCTTTAATTGTGATAATATTATTGTATTTTACGGAGATATAAACTAAGCCTACAGGTTTAGTTTCGGAACCTCCGGTCGGACCAGCGATTCCTGTTGTACAAAGAGCGATATCACAACCTGTAGCTTTGTGTAGCCCGTCAGCCATAGCTTCTGCGCATTCTTCACTTACTGCACCACAGGTATTTAGAATATCCCAACTTACGCCGAGAATATTATGTTTTGCTTCGTTTGCATAAGTGACAAAATTTAGTTTTACATAATCAGAACTTCCTGAAATGTCTGTTAGTCTTGAACTTACAAGCCCTCCAGTACAGGATTCTGCAGTAGAAATTGTCAGGTTATTATCTAATAAAATTTTTCCGAGTTCTTCTTCTAGTTTCATTTTAAACCTCTGTTGTTTGCGGGCTTATGCACGCTGTAATTGCGTCAATTAAGCGTTTTACTGGTACGATTTTGATTTTGTCGTGCTGAATATTTCTATTTGCAAATGGAATAATGGCTTTTTTAAATCCTGAAGTTACAGCTTCGTTAAGTCTTTTTTCGATATTGCTGACAGGGTGTATTTCTCCAGATAAACCAATTTCGCCGATAATAACTGTTTGCGGATCTACAACTACATCTCTGGCGCAAGTTGCAATCGCAAGTGCGATACCTAAATCTGCACTTGGTTCATCGACATCCACACCGCCCATAACGTTGATATAGACATCTTGTTTTGAAAGATTCATACCTACTCTTTTTTCAAGTACTGCAAGAATTTGTAAAACTCTGCTTGTGTCAACCCCGTTAGTTACTCTGCGTGGAGTCGGGTAAGGAGTTGTTCCTACAAGAGCTTGGATTTCTACCAATAAAGGTCGTGTTCCTTCGTTTGTTACAATAATGGCACTTCCCGGGATAGCTTCTTGCGAACGTTCGTTTAAGAATAGTTCATTCGGATTTCTTATTTCAACTAATCCTTTTGTTTGCATTTCAAAAATTCCGACTTCTGAAGTGTTACCAAAACGGTTTTTCATAGAACGAAGCATTCTGTATGATTTATATTTATCGCCTTCAAAATATATAACTGTATCAACCATATGTTCTAAAATCTTTGGTCCTGCGATGTTTCCATCTTTTGTTACGTGACCTATGATGATAATTGTTATGTTTTTTGTTTTTGCAATTTGCATCAAGATATTACAACATTCTCGAATTTGAGAAACACTCCCTGCAGAGCTTGTAATTGTCTGCGAGTAAATAGCTTGAATACTGTCTATAACTATTGCATCAGGTTTTATTTCATCAATTTGTTGACGAATACTTTCTAAATTTGTTTGTGGGTAAATATATAAGTTTTCTGAATTTACTTCGAGTCTGTTTGCGCGAAGTTTTAGTTGACTTGCAGATTCTTCTGCTGATACATAAAGAATTCTTTGATTATTTTTTGCAAGTTCACCACTTGTTTGGAGTAAAATTGTAGATTTTCCAATCCCAGGATCTCCTGCAATCAAGACAAGTGAACCTTTTACAAGCCCTCCTCCCAGAATCCTGTCAAATTCTGAAATATTAGTACTTATGCGAACTTCTTCACCTATATGAATATCAGAAATCAATGAAGGTTTTGTGTCATTGACAATACCTTGCGGAGATGTTGTTTGAGGCTTTAGATTTGACTGAACTTCTTCAGTAAAACTTCCCCACGAATTACATTCAGGACATTTGCCTAAGTATCCTGCTGTTTCGTATCCGCATTGTTGACATACCCATTTTGATTTTATTTTAACCATATATATTATTTCCCTTAAATTTTTGTTTATTACATCCGCCGGATGTCTGCATTTTTATTTTAGTGTTTCTATAAGTTTATTTACTTTTGATACAAGAGTTTCATAATCAGAATTATTATCAATTATGTAATCCCAATCCTTTATGTGGTCAAGTCCGATTTCAGTAATATCATCTTCGCCAATTAAATCACCTCTTGATGAGCGAGTTTCACGAGTTGCTTCAACTCTAATTGAAATTGCACCTGCATTTTTGAAAACTTCATATTCGTGAGGAACTCTCACATCTGTAACCATTAAATTCCCATCTTGTTCAATGATCTTTTTTAGCCAATAATCCGGATCTTGTTCTCTTCCCCAGTTGCCTAGCTTTATTAAATCCGCTCTATAAGAGGCTTTATTTTGTTCAATTTCATCGTAAGTCAAACCTTTTTCTTTACCATAGGTTAGTTTTATTATATCACCCATAGCACAGCGTTTAAATTCAGGCATTTTTTCCAACATGATTTTAGCCACAGTATCTTTACCTGAATATTGTTTACCTGAAAATATAATAATTTTGTTAGCCATTGATGCTCCTCTGTTTATCTAAGCCGATAAGGGGAATCGAACCCCTGACCTACTGATTACGAATCAGTTGCTCTACCATCTGAGCTATATCGGCAATTCTTTATGATTCTTCCAGTATGATTTTTTCAGTTATATCTGCTTTGTCATAAGGTGAATTTGGACGGTTTTTCCATAGCTTTATGTAGATTTCTCGATTGCTATGCAGATATTCTGTATTGTTTTCTTTGAATTCAAGAAATGATTGGCGAGGTGAACCATTGTTACACCCGCCTTCGACACCGCAAGAACCTCCTACATGTATGTAGTTTTGAAATTCAATTACTTCATGTGAAAAGTTGTATTCGTTTGAAAAATCAACTTTATATGTAGATTTTGAGTTATCCAAATAAGCATATTGGTAGCCTAAATCTTTAGCATTTAATCCGTTAAAGATATAAAAGGTATGGTTTCCGTTTGTTGTGAATGGTAGTTTTTCATAAGTTACGGAGATTTCTTTTTTAGAACCGTCATAACTTATTTTTTTAGGAATTAAGTTTTCAATAGGACTCTTACACCAAGATAAACCTTCATCATTAAAAGAAAACGGATATTCTATAGCAACTAGCATTGCAGGGTTTAGAATAAATCTGGTTTCTTCTGAGGGACCTTCTATTGTGTAAGGATCATTTCTATCTTTACATACATCACATGCAATCCAAGGTTTGAAGTTTTCAATCTGTCCAAAAACATATTCGGAGGGTTCATAGTTTTGAGTTGCAAATATGGATTTTGCTACCGCCTCTTTTCGAACCTTGTAGACAAAAGATTTTGATTTATAGCTTAATGATATTGGCTGTGCTACAGGAATTTCAATAATAGAGTTTGTTTGTAAAGGTATAATATTTGAATCTGCTGTTGTCTCAGGTTGTTCAATATGCGTTTTTGCTGTAAACATCTGAGAAATTTGAGTGTTGAAAATTACACAACAAACTGCCAATATCAATAATAGTATTACCAAAATATTCTTGTTCATAAAACCGTTCAAACTTATACTTCAATACTTCCAATAATTGCAAATATTATAACTGTTTTTAATGCTAATATTATACCTAATGCTAGGAGAATAAACCATAAACGAACCCAATTCTTTTGAACTTCGTTAAATCTTTCGGTACTGTCCCAGTTTTGAGATTCCCAAGCCCATTTGTTTCCTGCAAAACCAAACCATATTGAGATTGCAAGCGGGCCAATAATAGGGAGTAAGCAAGCCGGAAAATACAATAAAGTTATGTATTTCTTGTTCATAATACCCCAAATCCAATTTAGTAAGAATGCACCCCAATTAAAGTGCTGGATTTCTTTTGGTAGTGAATTATCATCTTTATTTATCCATTCTCCGCAAAATTTGCATTTTTTTGCGTCAACAGGAATTTCACCTCCGCAGAACGGGCAGTTTTTATTTTCAGTATTTTCCATAAACCTCAATCTCCTTTTAGCTAAAGTCTTTACTAAATGATATAACTTTGAGGTTATGATGTCAATATTTAGAGGTTTATTTATAATCCCAGTTTTAGTTTATTTAGGCTTGCTGTAATATTCATTGCTGTAAAGATAGTGGATTGGTTTTTTGTTAATGATTCATAGTCGTTTTTTATGGAATTTAATTCATTTTCAAATTCTTTTCCATCTTTAGTTTTTTGAGTTTGAGAATTTAAAGCAGCTGTAAGTTTATCAATAATTTCTTTTGTGCCTGTTGAATTTGAAATACTTACTCCCATTTTTATTGCCAAATCTTTGGCTCTGTTTAATACTTCTAATTCTCCTGTACAAACATTTTTAGACGAAGTATTATTTACAGTTTGTTGAACTGCAAGTTTTTGTAATATTGATGCGATAAGAGCTTTTGCTTGAGCTTCAGACGAAACTGTGCTTGGATCAATACCAAGTTCACGTAATTTTTTCTTAGTTTCTTCGCTCAAGTTGGATTGGTTTAGAGGTAAAAACCATCCGGAGGAAGGTATTCCATTTATCGACATTTGATGCAGCCTTTCTGGTTTTTGTTTAATGTTTTTCTACCCTAAGTCAATATTTATATTATCGGTATTATTGTTTAAAACTTTAATGTTGTTTTAGATATATGTTTTTTGTAGAATAATCATGCGGTACTTTAAAAAAGGAGAGACTAATGAAAAAATCTATTAAAGATCTTGGTGATATCCAAGGTAAAAGAGCGTTAATCAGAGTTGATGTAAATGTTCCTCTTGATGCTGACAAAAATGTAACTGATGATACAAGAATTCAAGCAATTTTGCCTACTGTAAAATACTTGAAAGATAAAGGAGCTAAAATTATTTTAATGGCTCACCTTGGCAGACCAAAAGGTGAATGGAATTTAGAATTTTCATTAGAGCCTGTTGCTAAATACTTATCAAAAGTTTTAGGTGAAGATGTATTATTTGTAAAATCTCCTGTTGGAGAAGGTGCAGATAAAGAATTAGAAGCATTAAAAGATGGCCAAGTTGCACTTTTGGAAAATATCAGATTCTATAAAGCTGAAGAAGCAAAAGATGACGATATGACTTTTGCTGAAGAACTTGCTAAACTTGGTGATTTTTATGTTAACGATGCGTTTGGTGCAGCTCACAGAAATCATACTTCAACTGCTAAAGTTGCTAAAATTGTTAAACCTGCAGTTTCTGGTCTTTTAATGGAAAAAGAATTAAGATGCTTATCCCAAGCTCTTGATAATCCAACCAGACCATTCACAGCTGTTGTTGGTGGTGCAAAAGTTTCTTCTAAAATCGGTGTTTTAGAAAACTTAATCGATAAAGTTGATAACCTAATTATCGGCGGTGGTATGGCTTATACTTTCGTAAAAGCTAACGGCGGTAAAATTGGTAACTCTATTTGCGAAGATGATCAAATGGATGTTGCTAAAGCTATCGAAGCTAAAGCTGCTGCTAAAGGTGTTAAATTAGTTATGGCAACAGATGTTTTGGTTACTGATGATTTCTCTGGTAACGGAACAAATAAATTTGTTGCAATCAACGAAATTCCTGACGGATTTGAAGGTGTTGATGCTGGCATGGATTCAAGAAAAGCATTTGCTGAAGTTCTTAAATCTTCAAAAACAATTCTTATGAACGGACCTGTAGGAGCTTTCGAAAATCCTGCATTTGCTGACGGTACAAAAGCTGTATTAGAAGCTATTGTTGAAGCTACTAAAAATGGTGCCGTTTCTGTTATTGGTGGTGGTGATTCTGTTTCTGCCGCTAAGAAATTCTGTAAAGCTGAAGACTTTACTCATGTTTCTACTGGTGGCGGTGCTTCTTTAGAATTTATAGAAGGTAAAGTTTTACCTGGTGTTGCAGCATTAGATGAAGCTTAATTGTAAATGTTTATAAAAGAAAAAGGCAGGATTTTATAAATCCTGCCTTTTTTATAGCAAAAATTTTTATTTTCCGATTTTTAATTGAAAAAAGGAAAAAATATGAATATAAATTTTACAGGTATAAATAATCCAGGGTTTTATTATTCTCAATTATATAAGGTTGTTGGACAAAATGAGAATGGTGAATATTTGTATGATCCAAATGAAAGTGTTAATGTATGTTATTTAAATACAGAATTGACAGATGATTTTAATGGTAAAGATTTGTCGAATTTTCGTAAAAGTCTTAAGGCTTCAAAGTTAGAAGATGCTATTCATCCAATGAACTCGAATAGTTTAAACGTTGGTCTTTTAAAAGGTGAATTAAGTAATGACAATGGGCTATATTTATTTATCAATGGGAATTTGATAAATATTGAAGATGAAAAATTACCTGTGATTTCATATGTAACTAAACTTTTGAAACAAATTGGAAATTCTTCTAAGGAAATAACTACGGATCCTTTACATTTTTTGTCTGATGAGGCTGCTAATTCTTTAGTTTTGGGTCAAGATGTAAGAGTGGATTTTTCGAAGGAAGAGGTTTTAGAATCTATGTACAATATGTATTCTGAAGATAATGTTAGAAGTGGTTCAGATGAAATGTTTAATTTGTTAAATAAAAGAATGCTTGAATATTTTGATATTGATACTGGTAAGATACAAAACTTTGATAGAAAGGCATAATAAAAATGAATGTTAATTTTACAGGAATAAAAAATGTCGGTTATGAGTTTCGCAAATATAGAGAAGCTGTCTATGATGATGGTAGTTTTGAATTTCTTGATCCCGATGAAGATATGGATAAAGATGAATATGATGAAGATATTCAGGATCATTATTTGACAGTACAGTTAACAGATGATTTCCAAGGTAAAGATTTGACGGAGTTCCATAATTGTGCAAAAAGAAGTGGTTTAAAAGATTATTTGCATCCGGAAAACCCTGATTTGTTGTCCTTTTCAATTACTAAAACAGATTTTACTGATGATTATTCTAAACCAGAGATTCTTTTTTATCTAAATGACTATTTGGAAGAGTTAGAGGTAAAAGATGAAAATATGCCAATGTTTACTTTTCTTGCAAAAGTATTACAAAAAGTTGTAAATAAGAAAAATTCTGAATTTATTGTTGATAAATCTTATATAGATAATAAAGCTGCAACTTCTATTATTCTGGGTGATGATTTAAGAGAAGGTTATGGAGATCAGTATAATAAAATTATGAAACAAGTACATTCTCCAGAAACTGTTAAATCAGGAGCTAATGAAATGTTAGATGTTTTAACAGATAGAATGATTGATTATTTTAGCTAATTTTTTGATTGACCACTTTAGTTTTTAATGATTTAATAATTCTATGAATTATATATTTTATTTTCTAATTGTGTTTTCAATAATAGTTGGTGCAATTAACGGCAGATTGCAAGATGTTGTTAACTCTGTTATGACCGGAGCTGAATTGTCTGTAAAGGTTGCATTTTCTTTAATTGGGATTATGGCATTTTGGCTTGGAATTATGCGAATTGCAGAAAAATCAGGTTTGATTGCTTGGATTTCAAAGGTTTTAAAACCAATTATGAAAATATTATTTAATGAGCTTCCGGAAGATTCACCTGCTGTCGGTGACATTGCAATGAATTTTTCGGCGAATGCTTTTGGCTTGTCAAATGCTGCAACTCCATTTGGTATTAAAGCAATGGAAGAACTTCAAAAAGTAAATGATAAAAAAGATACTGCAACAAACTCGATGTGTTTGTTTTTGGGGATGAATACAGCCGGTTTTCAGCTAATTCCAACAACAGTTCTTGCAGTATTGGTTGGTATCGGATATAAAAATCCTACGGAAATTATTGCTCCTACGTTATTGGTAACCTCTATTGCGTTTGTTTCTGCAATTTTGTTATCAAAGCTTTTTCAGTTTTTAGGCAGTAGGGAGGGTAGAAATGAGTAGTGTTTTTAACCTGATTTCTTTATGGACTTTACCTGTATTATTAATGGTTGTTTTAACTCTTGGTATAGTTAAGAGAGTTTCGATTTATGAAGAATTTACTGATGGAGCCAAAGATGGTTTTAAAGTTGCGGTTAAGATTATTCCGTATTTGGTAGCTATAATTGTTGGTATTTCTATGTTTAGAGCCAGTGGAGCTATTGATATTATTGCAAATGTTTTATCTTCATTATTCGCAAAGTTTAATATCCCATCTGAAACTCTTCCATTAATGATTGTTCGTTCTTTGTCCGGCTCTGCAGCGTTGGGAGTTTTTTCTGATATTGCAAATAATTTAGGACCGGATTCTTATGCCACAAAGTTGGCTGCTGTAATGGTTGGTAGCAGCGAAACTACATTTTATGTTTTGGCTGTATATTTTGGGGCTGTTGGAATTTCTAAAGTTCGTTATGCACTTACTGTTGGTTTACTTGCAGATATTATTGGTATTATTTCAGCAATTTTGGTATGTAATTGGTTGTTTGCATAGCTTGAACCCAGCTTTGGGTATATTCCGTAATTTCGTTTTGTACAATTTCACGTACTACGATAGCGTAGTTTATATTGACGCAATCAAGCTTTTCTATGCGTTCAACATAATATCCTTTTCCTCCGCAATTGTGACAAAAATTTTCTTCCGGTACAACTTCTCCGTTCCGAACTGTTGCAATTTCTTTCATTCCACAGCAGGCACATCTAACCAAGTACCATTGATTTTCTATTAACTCTCCGCAATCCGGACAATAGTAGATATCTTGATCTAGTGGAACTTTGTTATGTGTACATTTTTTATTTAAATTAAAAATTTCACTCCATAGCATCATAGTACGGTTATAATTATATTTTTTATTTTGTCAAATATAATTATAATAGGTTTTGGAATTGTTGATTCGTGATATTTACCTAATTTTTCGCATTCTTGTTCTTATGTTAATAAATGTAACATAAATATCAAACTCTGAAATTTGATACTTTTTAGATACTTTATATAATCAAGAGAGATTAAAAAAGAAGAGGTCAGAGTTATGGCAATATCAAATTTACAAGAAAAGTTGTTATTTTACACACAACAAAAGAGTAGAATTACTCAAAAGTTATCTGATATTCAAATGCAGCAACTATCTGCATCAAAATCTATAGCAAAAGCACAACAAGAATTTAATAATCAATTGAGTGACTTATATTATGATGAAGACTATGGTTATGGGACTGATGAATATGCTCAGATTCTATTAGAGCTTCAAAACGATCATGAATTTGAATTGGCAAGTATCAATTCTTGGGAGTCTGAATTGGAAATTCAAAAAGAAAATTATGAAACACAATTGAATGAAATTTCCGGTTATGAACAAGCATGGCAAAAATTGTTATCTACAAACATAAAGAACGAGTTTACATATGGAGGCGGCGGCAAATAGAGAGAAGTAAATTGAATAGTTATTTAAAACAAAAACCCGATGTTATTAACATCGGGTTTTTGAATATTTGAAGTATTAACTAAACTAAGCTTTAGCAGCTCCAGATTTAGAAATAATTTCATCTTCGATATTTTTAGGAACTTGTTCGTAGCATTTGAATTCCATAGAGAATGTACCACGACCTTGAGTATTAGATCTCAAGTCAGTTGCATAACCGAACATGTTAGCCAATGGAACAGTAGCTCTAACGATTACGTTACCAGTGTTACCAACAGGTTCTTGACCTTCTACTCTACCACGTCTTCTAGAAATATCACCAATGATTGTACCTGTGAATTCATCAGGGATTTCGATTTCAACTTTCATCATTGGTTCAAGGATACAAGGTTGAGCTTTTCTTGTACCTTCTTTGATTGCCATAGAACCGGCAATTTTAAATGCCATTTCAGAAGAGTCAACTTCGTGGTAAGATCCATCGTAAAGTTCAACTTTAACGTCGATCATAGGGTATCCAGCTAAGATACCGCCTTCAAGAGCTTCTTCCATACCTTTTCTTGCAGGTTCGATATATTCTTTAGGAATAGAACCACCAACGATTTTATTTTCGAATACAAATCCTGCATTTTCTTCAGCTGGAGAAATTCTGATTTTAACGTGTCCGTATTGACCTTTACCACCTGATTGACGAGCGAATTTAGATTCTTGATCAGCGTTTCCGCGGATAGTTTCACGGTAAGCAACTTGTGGTTTACCGATGTTAGCTTCAACTTTGAATTCTCTCATCATACGGTCAACGATAATATCTAAGTGAAGTTCACCCATACCAGAGATGATTGTTTGACCTGTTTCTTCATCAGATTTAACTCTGAATGATGGATCTTCTTCAGCAAGTTTTTGAAGAGCGATACCCATTTTATCTTGGTCAGCTTTTGTTTTTGGTTCAATAGCAACAGAGATAACAGGTTCTGGGAAAGTCATTCTTTCTAAGATGATAGGTGCTTTTTCATCACATAAAGTATCACCTGTAGTAGTATCTTTCAAACCAACTGCTGCACAGATATCACCAGCGTAAACTTCAGATTCTTCGTGACGTTGGTCTGCATACATACGAACCAATCTTGAAATACGTTCTTTTTTACCGTTAGTAGAGTTCATAACGTAAGAACCAGAAGTGATTTTACCTGAGTAAACACGTAGGAAAGTTAAACGACCTACGAATGGGTCTGTCATAACTTTGAATGATAAAGCTGAGAATGGTTCAGAATCAGAAGAATGTCTTTCAGTTTTTGTACCATCTTCTAATTCGCCTTCGATAGCTTTAACGTCAACTGGTGATGGCATATAATCAACAACAGCGTTTAATAATAATTGAACACCTTTGTTTTTGAATGCTGTACCACAAGTAACAGGAACAATTTTGTTATCACAAACAGCTTTTCTCAAGCCTGCTTTTAATTCATCAATAGTGATTGAATCAGGATCTTCAAAGAATTTTTCCATCAAAGCATCATCTTCAGAAGCAATAGCTTCAACCATAGCATCATGGTATTCTTTAGCTTTTTCTGCCAATTCAGCAGGGATATCTTCTTCTTTAATATCAGTACCTAAATCGTTAGCATAGATTTCAGCTTTCATTGTCATAAGGTCAATCAAACCTGTGAATTGATCTTCTGCACCGATAGGTAATTGGATAGGAACAGCGTTAGCACCTAATCTGTTTTGGATTTGGTCAACAACTCTGTAGAAGTCAGCACCTGTTCTGTCCATTTTGTTAACGAAAACCATACGAGGAACTTCGTATCTGTTAGCTTGTCTCCAAACTGTTTCTGATTGAGATTGAACACCGCCAACTGCGCAGAATACAGCTACAACACCGTCTAATACACGAAGAGAACGTTCAACTTCAATTGTAAAGTCAACGTGCCCAGGGGTATCGATGATGTTGATTTGGTGGTTTTTCCAAGAAGCAGTAACCGCAGCAGATTGAATTGTGATACCACGTTCTTTTTCTTGTTCCATAAAGTCTGTTACAGCTGCACCATCGTGAGTTTCACCAATTTTGTGAGTTTTACCTGTGTAAAACAAGATACGTTCTGTAGTAGTTGTTTTACCGGCGTCGATGTGGGCTGCAATACCAATGTTTCTGATTTTTTCCAATGGAGTTAATCTTGCCATTTTTCTTTTTCCTTTTTCTATTTATATGTACATCGCTATTTTATATTTAGCCTCATTAAAATTATCCCATAAACATGTTATTTTTCAAATAATAACCGAGTTTTTATGAATGATTATTACATTTGGCAAAATTTATTTTTATTGGATTTATAATATTATGCGAATTCAGTCTATAAATACTAATTTTTCATATATAGTATCAAAGAAAAATAGTCCTTCTTTCGGGTCCACTGATAGGTTTTATGTCCGAGAAGATGGGAAGGAAATTGGAAATAATACTTGGCTTTTTCGAGAAGATCTTCCTTGGCATGAGCTTGCAGAATTTGAAATAGGTCACTTTAAAGATAAAGAAAAAGTTAATATTATACAATTTGCATCTTCTGATGGTTCGGAAGGTTATACTAAAATTATTTCTTTATTGGAAAATCCAAAAAGAAAAAATGTAGATAAATTTTTTCCTATTCAGGCCTATGATATTGATAATTATATTGTTCACAAAGCGCAAGGTGGAGAAATTGCACTTTCAGAAAGAGATTTTTACAGATTAGCTAATAATTCGATAAGTCTTTCAAAATATTTTTCAAGGATAGCTACTTCTTATGATGATTATTTATATGATGTTTACAGGCGTGATATTTTAAGTGAAAAACAAGCGGTAACTCTTCCTGGAAATTTTAATGTTTCAGATAACTTAAGAGATAAAATAGTTTTTCAATTAGGTGATATGTTTGAAATTTTACCTAAAATTAAAGATAATTCTAATACGATTTTAATGTGCAGAAACATATTAGGATATTTTGCTGATAACGATGCGAAAATTGAAGAATTTGTTCAAACTGCAGGCAAAGTTTTAAAAAGAGGTAGTTTGTTTACGATTGGTAAAATTGACACAACATTTACAAATATAGAATCTTTATTGAATAAAAATAATTTCTTAAAGATGATGAATAATGTATTTTTAAAGATTTAATTTAGTTTAATTATGAATTATGCTTCTATATTCCGACGCTCAAACCTGCGCAAAGGTTTATTGATTGCCCGGTTATACCTTTTGCGTCATTAGAAATTAAATATTTTACAAGTCCGGCAACCTCTTCAGGCGCGACAAAACGTCGTTGAGGAATACATTCTAAAATTTCTTGTTCTGAAAATTCGCTATCTTCTATCGAATTTTTGCCCAAGTCTGTATCAACCCAACCGGGGTTGATTGTGTTTACGGTGATTCCGTATTCCGCAAGTTCTAATCCTGTCGCTTTTGACAGTCCGATTAGTCCTGATTTTGTTGCAGAATAAAGGCTTGCATAGGCTTCTCCCATCACTCCTGATATTGACCCTATATTTATAATTCTTCCGAATTTATTAGCTTTCATATGTAGTACTGCTCGGGATATTAAATATATTGGGGCTTTAAAATTAACAGCAATTATATGGTTTAGTTTAGAAATTTCGGTTTCATCTATAGCATTATAAATATATTCTCCCGCATTATTTATAAGAATATCTATATTTTTATCTTCAATAAAATCTCCGAGTTTTATTAAATCTTCTTCTGATGAAAGATCACATATACAATAACCTGCATTATTAAAACTTTTTAAAGCCTTTTCATTGCGTGCAGTTACATAAACATTGCCAATGTCTTTTAAGTTTTCTGCTATAGTTTTGCCAATTCCTTTTGATGCTCCAGTTACTAAAATATTCATTATTTATAATCCTTTAAGAAACTTTGTACGATATAATATGCCATATAAATCCCTGCGGTTGAAGCAACGAAAGGGGTTGATGATGGTGTTATTTTGTTGAATTCAATTTCTAAGCCGTTTTTAGTTGTTATTTGTTCCAATTCACTTAATTTTTCTTGAACAAAAGGCTTTTCTCTGCTTGTTACAACCGTTATACCTTCTGTAATTCCGAGTTTTTTAAGTTGATAAATTACGTTAGATACAAATGGTGCATTTTTATTTTCAATATCTTTTAAATCTGAAATATATAGTTGTGTAGGATCAATTCTATTTCCTGCACCCATTGAGCAAATAATTGGAATATTATTTTGATAGCAGGAGTTTATTAAATGGATTTTGGAACGCATTGTATCGATTGCATCTGCAACATAATCATATTTTTCTTTTGAAAAATCGATAGCAAGTTCTTCGTCGTTATAAAAATCATCAATAATTTTTATATTAATTTCGGGATTGATATCTTTTAGCCTTTTTTCAAAGAGAGCTGTTTTTTTCTCACCGATAGTTGAGTTTAGCGCAATAATTTGTCTGTTGATATTTGACTGCGAAACTGTATCAAAATCAATAATAGTAAGGTTGCCAATACCGGTTCTGGCTAAAGCTTCGGCACAAAAGCCTCCAACTCCGCCCAGTCCAAAGACTGCTACATTTTTGGTTGACAGTATCTTTTGATTATTTTCTCCCCAGAAAAGAGAATTTCTTTCAAATGTTTTAATATTCATAATTTAATTTTAAAACAAAAATAGTTATTTTAGTTATTTATATTCAGTATTTTTTATTTGCTGACAGATTTTTTCGTGATTGGCTCTTAATGTTAAAGAGTCTAGAGAATTTTTTTGTGGATTATTTTTATTTCGCATTTTTCGGCCTGTTATTCCCAAGCCTACAGAACCGGCACTAACCAGTGTTCCTGTTAAAACTATTCCACATATAAGAGCTCTGACTTTCATATCTTCCTTAAAAATTAAAAAATCCCCAAAGTTTGTTTGGGGATTTTAGTATTAAAATTTTAATTATACTTTTATTTTATGATTCCAAATCCAATTAAAAATGTTGAAAGAATAAATATAGCACAAATAATTCCTGTTAATTTATTCAAACCTTTTTCAGCACTTTTTTGAGATGCAAATACTTGAGATGCTCCTCCGATTCCTCCAATACCGTCACCTTTTGGCGAATGTAAAAGAATTAAAATTATTAAAAGTACTGCTGAAATTGTTTCTATTGCCCAAAATATATTAGCCATTATTTATTTTTCTCCTTTTTTATAAAGTGTGCTCTTTTAGAGTTTAATTCAATATTTTCAAAAGTATATAGCCTTGCAGGACGTTTTGAAGAGGATTTAGTATATTCTTCCAACTCAATCAATCCGTTAGTAGCAAGAGCTTTCTTTCTGAAGTTACGTTTATCCAGTTTTTTCTGCATAATAAGTTCATAAGACTTCTGCATTTCAGTTAGAGTGAATTTTTGTGGAAGTAACTGATATGCTACCGGACAAAGTTCAAGTCTTTCTCTGGTTCTTTTTAGAGAATATTGAATAATTTCTTTGTGGTCAAATGCTAAAGCTGGTAAATCGCTGATTTTGTGCCAACCAAGTTCAGGAGAAGATATGATTTTCAAATCTTCAGATCTAACTAATGCGAAATATGCACAAGTGATTACACGAGCGTTAGGGTGACGTAATGGGTCGCCGAAGGTATATAATTGTTCAAGATAAATGTTATCTACTGCAGTTTTTTCTTTTAAAACGCGTAAAGCCGCATCATCAAGGTTTTCAGATAGTCTTACGTAACCTCCAGGGATTGCCCATTTACCCTTGAATGGTTCATTCGCACGTTTTACAAGTAAAACTTGCAGTGCATTATTTTTTATAGTCAAAATTACAACGTCGACTGTAATTTCGTGGGTTTTGGTTTCGTTAAACATTCTTTTTATCCTTCGCCATTTAATTATAAATATATAATAAACATAGTTATTTCAATTAATCAATTTATTAAAATTGTTAATATTTATTTACAAACTTCGTTATTTTATGCAATTCGTATATATTTTTTATCTTTATATATATACAGGGGAAATCACAATAAAAAGTCGGGGAACATGTACTATCCAATATTTAATTGTAATATGAATTATCACAGCAATCCCTTTGCTAGAGGATGTTTTGGCTTGAATAATCAAATGAGTTATTTGGCCGGAATGAATTTTGGTTCAGCCTTGTTGTCTGGAATTTCTCTTTTCTCTAATAGAGGAACAGGATATTATCCACAAACTTTTAATCCTTATTCTCAGTTTGCATTAAATAATCCTTTTATAAGTGGGGCAATATTTAATACACCTATATATTCAACTCCAAGTTATAGAAGTCCGATAGTTTATCCATATTTTTCCGGTGAAGGATATGGAGCATTGGCATCATCATTTGATTATAATTCCAAGAAATCAAATGATAGTAGTAAAAGCTTTAATACTAGTGGTAACGGCTATAAGCTTGGAACATCAAAAATTAAACCAGGATTGTTAAAAGGCAATCTTGTTGGTAAAGAAGATTTGATTGTAGAACTCTGTAAAAAATATAATGTTGATGTTGCACTTGTCGTTACTATAATAGGACAAGAATCAGGTTTTGGAACAAGCAATCTTGCCAAACATAATAATTTTATGGGGTATAAAGCTTCAGGTGATTTAGGGAAAAATCCAAAAGGTTTTGGGTATTTTTCAACTGTAGAAAAAGGTTTAGATACAGCGATAAAGAATCTTTCTAAATATCCCAAAAGATATGCTTCTGTAAAAAAAGCTGATATGAATAATATTGATGCTATTGGTAAAATTTATTGTGAAGGCAGTTCATATTCTGCTGCTGTGAAAAATTTATATAATACTACCGTTAAAAGTTATTTAGCTTAAATCCATTAATATTTAATTACAAAAAGTACATATTTTCTTGAAGTCTTATATTTTTTTGTGTACTCTTATTGCATGTAACCGAGTTTTTGGAAAGGGAAAAATGGATAAGGGATATATTGAAAACGGCTTTATCGTTGACTTAACCGCAACTAAAAAGGTTTCTGATGTGATTTATGAACTCTCAAGAGTTATGGACATGCCTGAATCAAAAGGTAAATGTATGTGTTTGAAGTTAGGGGCTATAGTTCTTAATCAGAATGAGTTAACAAGTATTAAAGCACTTATTGAATTGATGGGTGCGCAGCTTTCTTTTATAAGCACAAGTTCAACTGAAACTTTGGAAGCTGCAACAACTTTGGAAATTAAAGTTTCTGAATTTACTAATGAAATTGAAGCGCCATCATTTGATAAAAAAAGCTTGACAGAAGAAGAAGTTTCACAGGCTTTGGATAGTGTTTTTGGAGAAAAAGTTGATGTAAACGAATCTTCAGATGATGAGATTTCACCTATTGTTCAAAGTAATGAAGTTATTGAGGTGGATGTAGAATATCAAGAATCTAAAGAAAGAAAAGATGAAGAGCTTACTGCGTTGAAAAACGAAGCGGAAACTCTTCCTACTCTTTATATAAGAAGAACAATACGTTCAGGACAAAGTATTTCTTCTGATGGAAATATTATTGTTATAGGAGATGTAAATCCGGGGTCCGAAATTATTGCAAAAGGTGATATTACAGTTTGGGGAATCCTTGGTGGTATAGCTCATGCTGGTTCTGAAGGTAATAACTATGCAAGAATAAGAGCTCTAAAACTTAATCCTGTTCAAATCAGAATAGGTGAAGTTTTTGCAAGACGTCCGGATACTGTAAATCTTCCTTATATTCAAAAAACAAGTGAATATATTCCGGAAGAAGCATTTACATATAGAGGCAGTATTGTTATAAGAAAAATACATGAAGGTAATTAAGGAGAAATAAATGAGTGGTAGAGTAATAGTAATTACATCCGGTAAAGGCGGCGTTGGTAAAACTACTACTAATGCTAATATCGGTACCGCCCTTGCTAGAGCAGGTAACAAGGTTGTTATGATTGATACTGACCTTGGTCTTAGAAATTTGGATCTGCTTTTGGGTTTGGAAAATAGAATAGTTTATACAATTGTTGATGTTGTGGAAGAACGTTGTAAATTGAAACAAGCTCTTGTTAAGGATAAGAAAAATCCGAATCTTTGTTTGCTTGCAGCAGCTCAAACCAGAGATAAAACTGCAGTTACAGAAGAACAATTGAAAGATATTTGTGATAAGTTAAAAGAAGACTTTGACTATATTCTTGTTGACTGTCCTGCTGGTATTGAACAAGGGTTCCAAAATGCAGTTGCCGGAGCAACAGAAGCTATTGTTGTTACGACTCCCGAAATGTCAGCTGTTCGTGACGCTGATCGAATTATCGGACTTCTTGAAGCTAAAGAAGAAATTACATCTTATAAATTACTTCTAAACAGAGTTCGACCAAACTTGATTAAATCTAATGATATGATGAGTGTAGAAGATGTTGTTGAAATCCTTTCTGCGGATCTTATTGGTATTATTCCTGAGGATACAGGTATTATTACTTCAACAAATAAAGGCGAACCGATTGTTAATGATGAAAAATCTTTAGCTGGTACAGCTTATAGAAATGTTGCACAACGTATTATGGGTAATGATGTTCCTTTCTTAAATTTAGAAGATGAGACAAGTGTTCTTGCTAAAGTTAAGAAATTCTTATCTAACCTTGTAGGTAAGGAGAAGTAAGATGAGCGAAAATATATTTACCGAATTATATAACCGAGTTTTGAGTCTATTTGGTCAATCAGAATCAAAAGAGGAAAATGCAAAAAGTGTTGCTTGCAATAGATTAAGAGTTGTTCTAATGCAAGATAGAACTAATCTTACACCTGAACTTTTACAACGTATGAGAAGAGAATTAGTTGAATTACTTTCAAAATATGTTGAAATGGATAAAGAAGCTCTTGAACTTAATTTTGAACAAGAAGGTGAACAGATGGCATTGATGCTTTCTATCCCTGTTGTGAGAGCAAAAGATGAGGCTGAAATCGAAGAAGCTCTTAAGGTTGAAGATGAAGCAAGTATAACCGATGAAGATGAAATTTCTGAAGAGTTAGAAGATGTTGATGTTAACTCTGAAGAAGCTGATTCTGAGGTTGAAGAAGATATTGAAATCAAAGAAGAAACTGAAGAAGAAACTGAAGAAGAAACTGAAGAAGAAACTGTTTCTGAATCAGAAGAAAAATCTGAATAATATTTAAAGATAAAAATAAAAACGACTGCTTTTTTGGCAGTCGTTTTTTTATTGCTTAAATGCTGTTAATTTTAAGTGTTAAATATTACCTGTTGAACTATTTCTATCATCTTCCAATTGTTTAATATCGATGTTTTGCGAATCTTCTTCCGCATAATTATTTATTGCAGGAACATCAATTTCAACATTGACATCAGCATCAACCATTTCAATATCATTCTTATCAAATTCTTTTGTTTTGCCATCTTCCATTTTAACTGCAACTTTTCCACTCATAAATTGAAGATAACAAACTTTTCCTAAGCCTTCAGTTGTCATAACAGACGAGCCAATAGGAGGCATACCTTTTGCTGCATCAATGTAATTTGAATATTCATATGTCAAACAGCATAATAGGCGTCCGCAAGTTCCTGAAATTTTACCTGGAGCTATTGGCATTCCTTGATCTTTTGCAAGTTTTACGTTGATTGTTGCAAATTTTCTTAGGAAGCTTGAACAGCAGAATGGTTGTCCACAAATTCCAACTCCTTCTAATATTGAGGTTTCATCTCTAACTCCAATATGTCTAAGATCGATTCTAACTCTTGTGAATGTTTGAGTTAAATCTTTCAATAATGCTCTAAAATCAACTCTTTCCGGAGCTGTATAGTAAAAAGTAATTTTACGTCTATCGAAAGTTATTCTACATTGTACAAGATTCATTCCAAGTTTATGCTGTTTTACTAAAGCTTGACATTTAAAAAATGCTTCGACTTCCTCTTTTTTTATTTCTTCAAGAGTTTGTAAATCGCGCTGAGAAAGTGTTCTGATTACAGGAATTGGCTCAGGTTTATTTTTAGCATTATCCCAAATTTTTTGAATTTCAGAGTTTACTAAAAATACTTTTAAGGCTTCGTCGCCTTTTTCTGTTCTTGCAATAATCATTTGACCGTCTTCAAGATGAATATTTTCAGGAACATTCAGCGGATAATATGTATTTTTTAAATATCTTACAGCAAATTTCATTATACGTATCTTTCTTCTTCTTTTAATTTTCTGTTCATTAATTTTGATAAAAGTTCTTCCGGTGTAATATCAGTATAAACGGCTTCGTATATAGCGTTAGAAACAGGAACTTCTATATCCAATTTTTTTGCTAATTCGCAAATAGCTTTTGAGGTTTTTACACCTTCTGCGACAGAACCAAGTTCTGATAGAATATCGTTGATTTTTTTACCTTTTGCAAGCATTGAACCTACTGTATAATTTCTAGACATTGGAGAAGAACAAGTTGCAATTAAATCGCCCATACCTGATAAACCGTAAAGTGTAGAAGGATTAGCACCAAGTTGAATACTTACACGAACGATTTCAGCCATTCCACGAGTTAATAGTGTTCCTGAGCAATTATCGCCAAGTCCCATTGTATGAGCAAATCCTGAAGCTATAGCTATAACGTTTTTCAAGCTACCTCCAAGTTCTACTCCAATTACGTCACTGTTTGTGTATAATCTGAATTTGTTTGGAACATTGCAAGCTTTTTGTACTATTTCTGCGGTTTCAATATCTTCGCAAGCAACACAGGCTGCTGTAGGTTTTCCTTGAAGAACTTCTTTTGCTAAAGTTGGACCTGATAAAATTACTAATTTTTGTTCAGGTAACACATCTTTTATAACTTCAGACATTCTCATTAGTGATGGAAGCTCAATACCTTTTGAAGCGTTAACAAGAATTTGATTAGAACTTATACCTGCTTTTTTTAAGTTTTCGCAAACATCACGAGTTCCTGAAGTTGCAACTACAGATAGGATTATATCAGCATTAGATATTGCATTGGATAAATCTGAAGTGATTTCTATTTTGTTATCTAATTGTATTTCAAGAGGTTTTGAACAATGTTTATTTTCTATTAAGTCTTGTGATAAATCTTGTTCTCTACCCCAAACAGTGATTTGTTCAAAATTGTCTGTTAAAAGCCAAGCTAAAGTTAATCCCCAACATCCTGCTCCAAGAACTGTTAATTTCATTATATCTCCTCCTATACTGCGGTTTCTTTGTTAAAAACTCTTCTAAGAACTCCGCCGTATTTTTTTAATTCTAATCTAGCATTATCTACATCTGTATTCATTTGATTCATTATAATTGCTGTTTTTATTTCCCAATTGCATTTTAGCAAAGCCGAAAGAGCATCGCTGTGAGATACTCCTGCAATTTGAGAAACAATTCTAATTGCACGATCTTTTAGTTTTTCGTTAACAGCTTTTAAATCAATCATAAAGTTTTCGTAAGTTTTGCCAATTTTAATCATTGCGCCGGTTGAAAGCATGTTTAGAATCATTTTTTGAGCTGTTCCAGCTTTCAATCTGCTGGAACCTGCAATAACTTCCGGGCCAACTTCAGCACAAATTACGTGTCCTGCTTCTTCAGCAATTTTACCTTTAGAGTTGCAAGTTATAGCTATTGTTGCAGCACCGATTTGGTCAGCTTTTTCAAGAACTCCAAGTAAGTATTTAGGATTTCCGCTAGCAGAGATTACTACACAAACATCTTTATCAGTTAGAACGCTTGCATCTTTTAAGCCTTCATTAAAGTTATCTTCTGCACCTTCTACGGCATTAATAATTGCAGAAGGACCACCTGCGATTATTCCTTGAACCATTGTTGGCTCAACACTGAAAGTCGGAGGACATTCAGAAGCGTCTAATATACCAAGCCTGCCGGAGGTTCCAGCTCCAAAATAAAATAAACGTCCGCCTTTGTGGAAAGATTTAGCTATCATATCAATTGCAGAAGCTATATTTGGAGCTTCATCTCTTACAACTTTTGCAACAATAAGATCTTCTTCATTCATTTTGCGAACCATATCGATAGTTGATAATAAATCAATATCTTTGGTGTTCTCATTTCTGTACTCGGTGATTACTTCCGCCATATCCGTCTCCTTCCCAAAAATTCAGTTGAAACTGATTTTAAGAACTACACTAATTTAACCAAATTTGCCATTTCAATTGCAGTTTTCGCAGCGTCTGCGCCTTTGTTTCCGGCTTTTGTACCGGCTCTTTCAATTGCTTGTTCAATATTATCTGTTGTAAGAACTCCAAATATAACAGGAATACCTGTTTGTAAGCTTACTTGAGCTGTACCTTTTGATACTTCTGCAGAAACATATTCAAAGTGAGGTGTTGAACCTTTTATTACAGCGCCAAGAGTAATAATTGCATTATATTTTTTTGATTGAGCGCATTTTAGGGCTATCACAGGAATTTCAAAAGCTCCAGGAACTTTAACAATATCAATGTTATCAGGATTTACACCGTGTCTTTTTAATTCATCAACAGCACCTGATAATAATTTTGCACCAATAAAATCATTAAATCTTGAAATGATTATACAAAATTTATCTTCACTGTTTGTTGTTAATTGCCCTTCAATAGTTCTCATTATACCTACTCCTTAAAAATATCCGAATATATTATGGGAGTAAACCCTGAGGATACTGTTACCTTCAGTTTTTACTCCCTTATAATATACAATATAATTGGTTATTTTACAAGGATTCCGCCAAAAATCTTATAAAAAATATATAATGAAACCAGAATTAATAATATTCCGCTGAATTTTAATATTTTTTCTGAAAGTTGATAGAATTTTTCGCTTGTTTTAATTTTTGAAGTCACAAAACCTGCAATTATTAAGATTAATCCTTGACCTATAGAAAATAAAAACAGCATAATTATTGCATTGCTGATTTTAGCAGAAATAGATGCAAATGCCATAATGCTAGCTAAAATTGGAGTAGAACAAGGTGTTCCGATAAGTGCAAAAACAGCCCCTAAAAGTAATGGGTATAAAAAATCGTTTTGCATTTTGTTTTGCGGAATTTCTTTAATCATTACAGGTAATACAAATTCTATCACGCCTACTATTTTTAAGCCCATTATCATAATGACGGATGCAACAATTAATGCAAAATAAGGATTTCCTATGAATATTTTTCCGGTAATTGCACAAATTGCTCCGATAACGGCGAATACTAAACCTGTTCCTATAACAAATACAATCATTTGTAATAGAGTTTTCAAAGGTTTTTCATTCGAATATCCGCCAATATAGCCTATGATTAATGGAAGCATTGATAGTGAACAGGGTGAGATTGATGATATTAAACCGCCTAAAAATGCTGCTCCAAATAATAAATAAATGCTGCTTTGTGTTGAAAAAACTTGAGTTAAATTTTCCATTATCTTAGACCTTCAATATAGTTTTCAAGTTGTTCTTTTGGTAGTGATGATTCAATTCTTTTATATTGGGTTCCGTCTGAGTTTAACATAATAATTGTTGGAACAAGTTTTACATTATATTTTTTTATCATATTATTTTTCATATCGTTACGGCTGTCTACGATGATTTCGGTATAAGCTATGCTGTCACCGTATTTAGGAAGAACTTCTTTAAATACTTTTTCAACTTCTTGGCATTCAAGGCACATAGTTGATGAAAATTTAATAATCTGAGGTTTCCCTTTTGCTTCTGCGATAGTAGAAGTATCTTTATGGAAAGTTAAGCCCCAAAATGCAAGAATTGGTAAAATTAGAATTGCTAAAATTGATATAATGGATTTTTTGTTCATGATAAATCTCCCTTTTACTTATACCATATTATTACAAATAAGGTAAAATTTTTGCAATATACACTTGAGTAATCTTTATACATAAATAAATCCGTGAAGTTTATTCACGGATTTATAGTCTAATTTAAATTTTTAAAATTACTGGAATGAACAAATCATAACAAGTTCTTTGTCGTTATCACGAGCTTCTTGAACAGCTGCTGCTGTAGACATTTCGTTAATAGTGTTTCCGTCAAGAACTCCTTGAATAGAACATTTTAATTTATTATCATCGTTTGATAGATTATCTACGCGTTCTGATAATTCGTTTATTCTTATAGATAAACGTTCCAATTGAGCGGTGTTTCCGTAAGAAGCTGCGTTAGATGTATTATTTCTTGGAGTATCAGTTTTTTCCAGTTTATTTTTGCTTTTCGCTGCATCTTTTGTGTTTGAATATATTGCAGCAACAATAAATATAAACATTAAGATGAATGCTACTGTTAATACCTTAAATTTGTTAAGTCCTTCCATTTTTCTCTCCTCCCGAAGTAAACTTTTAAGAGCATTTTATCATAAAATTGACAAGTGGGCTAGTATTTAAAATAAAAAAGGATGGATAAATTTTACCCATCCTTTTTAAGTTAGTTATTCAATTTGAAACTAAACTGAAGCTAAGGCTGTAGCTTCTTTAACAACAGCTTCAAGTGCTTCAAGAGCGTCAGCAGGAAGTTTATCGATACCCGCTTTTTCAGTTTCTCTAGATTTTACGAAGTTGATTCTATCATTCATACGAGCAACGAATTCGTTAGCGTATTCTTTGTTAGAGAATGAAGCGTCAAAACCTTCGATATCCATGATTTGAATATCTGAGAAGTTTTCCCATTTATGGAAGTTCGCAGTACCTTCAACGATAGCTTCGATGATACCTAAAGTGTGTTTAGGTTGTACTTTTGTACCCATAAATTCGCCAGTATTCAAGATATAGCAATCAACACCGTGAGCGATTAATTCTTTGAATCTTTCGTAATCCATTGATAGAGGGTAAACTCTGAATGGGTTAGCGTAAGGTTCAACAACTAAAGCATTAGGGTCAACGCCTGCAGCAAGTCTTTCAGCTGAAGAACGTTTAGTTGCTAATGTAGCACCCATAGCTGATCCTAATGAAGCACCTGACAATTTCAATACAGGAGGAATTGTAGGGTCTTTCATTAACCAGAAAATAGCGTTGATAGGTTCGTTGATTCTATCAACTCTGTTAGGTGACCATAATTTAGATTTAACAGCACGTCCGTTACCGTTTCTGATATCTTCAGTAACTGAAACAACTTTACCATCAGCTAAAGCGATAGCACCAGCGTTTTGTTGAGTTAAGATATATTTGTTATCTTCGCATCCGATTGGATAATCTGCTGTTTTATCGAAGTAAGCAGGTTCTAATGCGATAGTATATTTGTCTTGCATATTGATAACGAATGCGTCATCGTGAAGAACTGTGATGTTGTATTTGTTATTGTGTTTTGCGTGAGTAATTGTAGATTTACCTGAACCAGATAGACCAAATACTGCAACTTGGAAAGATTTTCCACCTTCAAGGTTATAACGTTTCATACCACCGTGGCAAGAAGCGAAACCATTACGAGCAGCACAACCCCAAGCAAGAGTCAATGTACCTTTTTTGTGCTCACCGAAGTATCTCATACCTAAGATACAAGCACAGTTGTGTTCAGGATCAAAGAATGTCAAACCATATGGGAAGTCAGGGTGTGTCCAATCAGGATCTGAGAATACGAAGATATCTCCTTCCGGATATTCTTTTGATTCTGCGTACATTTCAGCGTAAGCTTCACTGATGTATTGGAAGTTTAACATCCAAGAATACATAATATTTTCGAAACCTTCTGGAATCATCAAGTGAGCTTTAATCATGAAGTCGTTATCTAAACCAACAACTGCTTCAGTTTTATACATTAATTTATCACGAGTACCGTAAATAGCTTCACGAATGATTGGTAATAAATATTTCATATCGCAGTTAGGTTCACCAACGATTTTTCTAGCTGCAGCACAACGTCCTACAACAGTACCATCGTTGAATAGTAATTGGTTTGCACCTTGAGGTAAACCTAATTTTTCAGGTTTGTAAACTGGCATGCCAGTTAATTCAATAGTACCTGATGATGATTTAGCTAACTTGTAAGCTTCTGATACAGACTTAACTTCTTCAACATTGTTGCCAAAGAAAGGAGCTGTAATAGTAGCACGTGCTGCTGACATCAATTTTTTTAATTCTTCTGAATTTGTAAAGAATTCTTTTGTTGTCATAATCTTTCTCCTTTTTTACCGAATTATATATCAAGTGTAACAAATACATTTAACCTATATATAGTCACTTTACTACAAATAAAAAAAGTAAACAAGGGGGTAAATTGGATACCAGCATTGTTATATTCTATAATTTTTTTAGTAAGTAGGATGGACAATAATATAGTTGTTAAATTTATCCAGGGCGGGTGGCTGAGTAGTTATAGCTTTAAGTTACCCTTTTTATATGATGTAAAATGAACAAATTTATTATTTAATCGTTGTATAAATGTATGAGGATTTATACGTTGAAATCAATAAAAAAAATTACGCTAATATTAATGATGGCAATAGCATTAACTTCATGTAAGGCTGTTGCTATTGATGATATTAAAGTTGAGCAAGGTTCTATATTAAGTCTTAATGACTGTATTTCTATTGCCTTAAATAATAACCCTGCAATAAAAAATGCTCGTTATAATTATGGTATTTCAAAAACTAATGTTGGAGTTGCTCGTTCTGAATTTTTTCCAACAATTGGTGTTGGTACGGGTTACAATTTGAGTGATACAAGCTCTAAAAAAGTTTCAGGCAGTTCAAATGCTTATTCGGTTGAAGCAACTTTGAATCAGTTAATCTGGAATTTTGGCAGAACTAATGCTCATATTAAAATGCAAAAATTTTATTTGATTGCTGATGAATATTTGTTTGATAATACTGTTAGAGAAACTACTTTCGCTGTTAAACAAAAATATTATGAAGTTCTTGCAGCAAGAGCTACTGTATTGATAAATAAAGCTTATGTTGAAATTAATGAACGAAATTATCAGAGAACAAAAGCTTATTATGATGAAGGAATTAAGTCTAAAATAGATTTGGTAAATGCAGAAGTTACTTTAAGTGATTCGAAAATTTCTCTTATCAAATCCGAAAATGCTTATAAAAATTCTCTTGTTAATTTGAATAATGCAATGTATTTATCTAATGCTCCTACATATTCAATTGCAGGAACTGAAGGTTTTAATATTCAAGATAATGTAGCACCTGTTGATTTGGCTCATATTACAAAACCTTCAGAAGATGAAACAAGCCATTTACCGGTAAGTGTTAATGACGCAAAACTGGTTACGTCTGTAGAAAAATTAGAAGTTTTAACTGATTATAAAGTTTCAGAATTTCCATATACTTTTGAAGAATGTATGAATATGGCTTATAAAAATAGAGCGGATTTAAAGGCTTATAATTCAACTTTGGATGCAGTTAAAGAAAATTTAGTTTACGTGAAACGTAATTATTACCCTTCAATTTCTGCAAATGCCGGTTATGGGTTCAGGGATACAAATAGCACAAATTCGTTTAATGTTGGTTTGAATCTTTCCAGCTCGTTGAATATTATGAATCAAAAATATCGCGTTGATGCTGCCAAGTATCAAGTTGATATTGCAGAAAATTCGTTAAATCAGCTAAACCAAGATATATATTTTCAAGTTCAGAATGCGTACATAAATATGATTGAATTGGAAAAACAGATACCGCTTTTGGCTGTGAAAGTTCGTCAAACTCTTGAAAATTATGAACTGGCAGAAGGTAGATATTATGTAGGACTTGGTGATTATATACAATTGCAGGATGCTAAAGTTAATTATAATAATGCGCAGTGTTCTTATATAGAAACAATTTACAAATATAATGTAGCAAGAGCTGATTTGGAAAGTGTAATTGCTTTTCCTCAGCAAGTTACGGTAACCTTAGAAGGAAAATAATATGCAAAAAAATGATATAATAACAAAATTTGCAAAAAAAAGAGTGATTATTCCATTGGCAATAGCATTGGTTGCTGCCGGCATGTATGGATATTCTCTTAAATCAAATAAAGTTCAATATCAAACTCAAAAGCTTGAAAAATGTACTATTACTCAAGTTGTTGAGGCGTCAGGAACAATAAATCCTGTTAATATTGTTAGTGTCGGTTCAACAGTTTCAGGTTTGATGAAAGAGATATATGTTGATTTTAATTCTGAGGTTAAGAAAGGGCAGTTGTTGGCGCAGATTGACCCTGCAAACTTTCAAGCTTCGGTAGATCAAAATAGAGCTCAGATAAATAATGCAGAGGCAAATCTTGCTAAGTTGAATGCTCAAATGGTTATGGCTGAAAAAACTTATAACAGATATAAAAATCTTTATTCAAAGAATTTTATAGCAAAGAGTGAATTGGATCAGGCAGAAAGTGATTATCTTGCACAACGGGCTTCTGTTGGAGCTCAGAAGGCTTCGATTCAGCAGGCAAGAGCTACTTATAATACTGCCATGACAAATCTTAGTTATACAAGAATAATTGCGCCTGTAGATGGAACAATTATTTCCAGAGATATTGATGTAGGACAGCCGGTTGCTGCGAGTTTTCAAGCTCCTGAACTTTTCAAAATTGCTCAGGATTTAACAAAAATGCAGATAGAAGTGAATGTTTCTGAAGCTGATATTGGCAAGGTTAAAGAAGGGCAAGAAGTTGAGTACACACTTGACGGTTATCCTGATAGTACATTCTATGGTACCGTAACTCAGGTAAGACTTGATTCTACAGTTACCTCTAATGTTGTAACTTATACTGTTATTGTTAGTGTAAGTAATGAAGATTTAAAACTAAAACCTGGTATGACAGCGAATGTTTCAATCATAACAAGTCGTAATAAAGATATTATGTGCGCACCGAGTGTTGCTTTAAAATATACACCGGAAGCCGGTGGGCAAAAATATAAGCAGCAAGGTATCTGGATTCTAGAAGACGGAAAACCTTCACGAATTGATATTAAACAAGGTGTAAGTGATGATGCTAATGTTCAGATAATTTCGCAAAAAGTAAAAATTGGTGATGAAGTAATTGTCGGTTCTATAGGTGGCAACAAAGGTTCAAAACAAAATATGCAAGGCGGACGTCGAGGCGGACCTCCTGGAATGTTTAGATAATAACAGGATTGTATAATGGATTTGATAGAAGTAAAGCATGCAATAAAAACTTATCAAACAGGCGAGGATTCATTTAATGCCTTAGATGATGTTTCATTGAATATTAAAAAGGGCGAATTTGTTGCTATTATGGGAACTTCAGGCTCAGGCAAATCAACATTTATGAATATGCTCGGAACTCTGGATAAACCTAATTCAGGTTCATATTTTCTTGATGGAGAAGATATGTTGAATCTTGATAGTGACAGATTGGCAATGGTTCGTTGTCAAAAAATGGGGTTTGTATTTCAGGGTTTTAACTTGATATCAAGAACTTCTGCATTAGATAATGTATCTCTTCCTATGATCTATAAAGGGATTCCAGAAGAAGAACGAATTGAGCGTGCTAAATGGGCTTTGAATATCGTCGGGTTAAAAAATCGCGAAGATCATATGCCAAATCAAATGTCCGGAGGACAGCAACAGCGTGTTGCAATTGCCAGAGCACTTGTTAATGATGCTCCGCTTATTTTAGCCGATGAACCTACAGGTAATCTTGATACAAAAACAAGTATCGAAGTTATGGAATTTTTTGTAAGACTTAACGAAGAGATGGGAAAAACTATAGTACTTGTTACTCATGAACCCGATATTGCTGAATATACCAAGCGTATAGTAAAGTTTAAAGATGGAAACATTGTTCTTGATGAACCTAGAGATAAATGGCTTGCTCATCGCACCAGAACAACGTAAAATCATTCCGATTAGATTCGGAATTTATTCCTATATAATTGATAGACCCTGAATCCAGTTCGGGGTGGCAGAGAATAAGAGGTAATATTCAATGTTAGATTTTAAATCAATACTAAAAATGGCGACGGTATCGTTAAAGATAAATAAAATGAGATCAATGCTTACAAGTCTTGGTATCATTATAGGTGTAAGTGCTGTGATTATAATGCTTGCTGTAGGATCCGGTGCGAGTAAAAAAATTGCAAAAGATATGGAATCTATGGGCAGTAATCTTTTGATGATACGTTCAGCTTCTGCAAAGTCCGGCGGTGTTCGTATGGGTTCAGGTACAAGACCAACCCTTACAATGAAGGATGCAGCTGCAATTGAAGCAAAATCAAGAGGAATTCTGGCAATAGCACCATATTCATCTGAAGGTAAACAAATTACTTATGGTAACCAAAACTGGTCAACAACTGTTGGTGGAACAACAATGCCTTATTTTATGATTAGAAATTATGAAATAGAGTCAGGTAGAGGTTTTTTACCTGAAGATAATAAAAATAGTACAAAAGTTGCAATCCTTGGACAAACTGTTTCTACTGAACTGTTTGGAGATGTAGAGCCGATTGGTAAAACTATTCGTATTGGGAATGTTCCTTTTAAAGTTGTGGGATTGTTAAAGGCAAAAGGTTCCAGTGGAATGGGACAGGATCAGGATGATATGGTTTTTATTCCTATTACGACGGCGCAAAGGAAAGTTTTTGGTACAGATTTCCCAGGAACTGTTAGTATGATTGCTGTGCAAGCCCAGAATGATGAAGTTATAAGCCTTGCGGAAGAGGATATAACTGAGATTTTAAAAGAACGTCATCATATTGGTAAAAATCAAGAAAATGATTTTGAGATTCGTAATCTTGCTGAAATGCAAGAAACTATCAAGTCTGCAACAAAAACTATGTCTTTATTGTTAGGCGCGATTGCAGGTGTTTCCTTGATTGTTGGCGGTATCGGAATCATGAATATTATGCTTGTTTCTGTTACAGAACGTACAAAAGAAATTGGTATTCGTATGGCTATCGGTGCTAAAGGATCAGATATTCGTTTTCAATTTTTAATTGAATCATTTTTGCTTTCTATGGCTGGGGGCTTGATAGGCGTATTTGTTGGTGTTGTCGGAGCTCTACTAATGCAAAAATTTGCAGGCATGAATATTGCCATAACTTTAGAATCTATATTATTGTCTATGGGATTCTCCGCTGCTATAGGGATAGGATTTGGATATTATCCTGCTTATAAGGCTTCATTACTTAATCCTATTGATGCTTTGCGTTATGAATAATTTTTGCCAAAAAGTTTTTCTAATTCTTTAAAGCCGCCTATTGATATTTCGCTATCTACATCATCAAAGTACGTGATGTTTTTGATATCGTTTTTGTTATAAGTTCCGTGTAGATGATAATGAGAATTTTCAGGAGCCCAAGCTGTTATTCGTCCGCTATTTATAAAACTGTTGTTCTCATTATTAAATTCTACTTTAAATTTTCCAACTTTTGGAATTTTGCTGTAATACGGATTAGTAGTTATATCCGTGAATTCTCCGTTGTAACTTGTACGATTACTTTTAACTGATTGCCCTTTTAGTAATTTTGCAAGTTCATTGCTATCTATTATTCTGTAAAATTTTGGGTTAGAACTTCCCCAACTGTCAAGTTTAATAGCTGTAGCTAAAGACGAATCAGTTATTGGAGAAATTTTGCTAGTTAATTGAACAACATCTGATGTCAATTGAGTTGTTAATTTTTCAGTATGTTGCGTTGTTGGAATACTTTTAGTTGTATTATTTTTAAATATACCAACATATATGCTTTTTGCATTATTTAAATTGATTTTCATATAACCTATTCCCCACATAGTTCTTTTATAATTAATAAAAACAAATTGATAAGAAAAATTGCTTATGTGGGAATTTAGTATACTATATTATCGGCTTTAGATAAAAATTCAAGGAGACTAACAACTTTTGTTTTCTTGTTTCCTATCATTGCTAATCCAAGTTTTAGTCCGATTATGCAAGAAGGACAAGTTGTTATAACATAGTCAGCTTCTGTTATTGAAATGTTTTTAGCTTTGTTAGATATAAGTTGTTTTGCTTGCTTATGATTTTTGATAGCAAAACTTCCTGCCAATCCACAGCAATTATCGTAATCTTCCATTTGAATATAGTTTATGTTTTCGCAATTTTTAAATATTTGGTTTATAAATACATCATTTTCAAGGTGGCAAGGTCTATGAAAGGTTACTCTAATCGGGTTGTTGAATTTAAATTTTATATTCAAAAGAGCGATTAAATTACCCCAATTATAAACGTTAATATTATTATCAAAGTTTATATATTTTGGATATTCTTTGATTGTGCTTTCGCAACTGGCACAATCTGTTATAATATAATTGTAATCGGTACAAGAATTTAATAATTTTGAGTTATATTTTGCGGCTTGTTCAAATCTTTCAAGATTTCCTTCTGATAAAAACGGAAGTCCGCAACAATCAAAATCAGGTTCAATAATTTCTATAGGTATATTTTTAAATATTTTGTGAATATATTTATCTGTCTTTGGACAAATTTGGTTAACACATCCTTTGAAGTAAACGACACTGGTTGTTGGATCCTTTGAAGCTTTATATTTGGGTCTGAAAGGTTTTGAAATTAGTGCACCCAGTTTAATAAAAGATCCAAATACCATACGGCTTTCTAAAATGTTTATAATTTTTGCCGTAAAAGTCGTTTTCATGTATTCATATTTTGCAGAGTTAATTATTCTGCATACATCAATTCCGCTAGGGCAAAAGTTGTTGCATTTTCCACATTTTAAACACATATCAAGATAGTTGTTTATGTTTTTGGAAAGTTTCAAATCTCCTTTTGTAACCCCATGCAGCATTATAAATTTTCCTTTACTGACGGCGCAATCGTTAGGGTTCACTTGAAAAATCGGACAGGCACTTTGGCATAGTCCGCATTTTGAACATTTATTTAACTCTTTTTCAAAATCTTTCAGTGTTTTCATATCAAAATCATAGCATAATTAGATATAATTTGTTCTTTACATATTTTAATATTCAGAGATGGATTATTAAACTTTTTTTAGAAAATGCCGATAACATGAGTAATCTTAGTTACAAAAGGGCAAAGTTATGACAGATTCAAATTTCATGTTTAACAGACCATATAAACCTTTCGGTATGAATGTTCAAGTTCCAGAAAGAACAATTAAGCAAGCAGGTGAAACTCTAGAAGGGATTATTAAAGCTCCTGCTGATCCGTTGTTCAGTTTTCTTGAAGAAAACGAAGGTGTTTTTAATGGTGATGTGGCATTTGAAATCAATAAAACTATGGCCCAGAATTTCACAATAGGTTCTGCCATGAGAATGGAAGATGAAAAAATAAATGGCAGAAATCCTAGTTTTGATATGCATTTCTAGTTTTGTTTATTTATTTTCCTAAAGCGCAAGCTTTTTGAGTTGTTTTATCAATTACATCAAAGAATAATTTTTCAGAATTTTGTTCTTTCATTTCGCTGATACCAACAAATGTACATCCGCCTTTTGTTGCAACATTGTCGATAAGAGTTTGAACACTTGTTTCTCCTCTATTAAATATCATTTGTGCAGAACCAAAAGCTGTTTGAGTTGCTAGAATAAGTGATTTTTCATAATCTAAACCTAATTTTTCACCTGCTCTGGCCATGTCTTCGATTACTTGGTAGAAAAATGCAGGTCCGGAACCTGAAATTGCTGTTACAATATCCATTTGATTTTCTTCAACTGTAATACATTTTCCAATTACGGATAGAAGGTTTTCAACAAATTTTGAATCTTCGTTTGTAGCTTTTGAACCTTTACAAATTCCAAACATTCCAAGTTTTACTAATGCTGGTGTATTTGGCATGATTCTTATTACTCTGTTATTTGGAATTACTTTTTCTATTTTTTCTGTGCAAACACCTGCTGCAATTGAGATAACTAATTTGTTTTCTTCTAATTCGTCTTTTATTTCTTCCAAAATATCACTTACGGCATTTGGTTTTGTTGCAATAAATACTATATCTGCATTTTTAACAAGTTCTTTGTTATCTGTTAAAACTTTAATTCCGAGTCTTTCTTCTGCAGATTTTGCAAATTCTTTATTTGCTTCAGAACCGATTATGGAGTAATTATTTTTTTCGTTTGATGTTTGAATCCCACTAATAATCGCACTTGCCATTTTTCCGCAACCAATAAAACCTATATTTTTCTTCATAATATTTAATCATCCCTTCGTAATTTGTTGACTAATTAGTTTGTTTACTATAACATCTGAATTATACGACAAATAAATAGTAAAAGGAAATAAAGATTATGAGACGTACACTAGAAGGAACAAAAAGAAAAAGACAAAACGTTAGCGGTTTCAGAGCAAGAATGTCTACACCTGGCGGTAGAGAAGTTATCAACAGACGTAGAGCTCGTGGTCGTCATAAATTGTCTATTACAGCTAAAAAACGTGCTTAATTGGTAATTTGGTAATATTTTGCTTTGTTATTTTTTTACAAAGTAAGGTTTTATCCGAAGTGGTTCACAAATAAAGGGCTGTGAAATTTATGTTACCAAAGCCGTATCGTTTGAAAAAAAGATCAGCTTTTAAAGCTACATACAAAGTTAAGAACTCCTCCCATTCGGGTGGAGTAACTTTGTTTGCAGGTATTTCTAAAAAAGACGACTGTCCTACAAAGGTTGGCTTTGTTGTAAGTAAAAAGGTTCATAAACGTGCAGTAAAACGTAATCGTCTAAAACGTTTAATGCGTGAAAGTTATAGGCTTTTATTAAAAGATGGGACGGTTGGAAATTCTCAAAAATTTATGTCATTAGTGTTTGTAGGCTCTGATAGAGCTTTAGGGAAAAATTTTTCTGAAATACATCACAGTATTAAAAAAATGTTGGAGAAAATTTAGATAATGCTTGAAGGAATGTATGTTGATAATATTATGATGCATTCTGAAACAAGAGCTTATCCTGTAGAACCGCAAATTACTGCAGGATTAATTTTTGGTGCTCATTCTTTATACCGATACAGTTTGAGAGAATCTTCTTATCCGACATTGTCTATTGTGGATGAGCTTTCAGATGGTTTAGGAAATATTTTGCCTCCCGGGCATTATGAACTTGCTTTGTCTGATGAAAGAGATTTTTTGATATTAATTCAATCAAAACAGGCTATTGCAATTATTCCGGTTTTTAAGGTCGAAGTTGATATGTCGCAATATGAACAACCGCGTGATGATAAAGCTTTAAAACTTCAAAAGAAGAAAGAAAAAGAAATTGCACAGACAAATAAAAAACGTGAAAAAAAGGGTATGCCTTTAATTTCAAAAGAAGATGATATTTATCAGGAAGCTTCAATAGAATATATTCCTTCCGGAAATTATTATTTAATTAAATACGAACGAGAAGATGTACGTGCTTGGGGTGCAATAAAAGGTTAAATTTTGATTATTTTGTTAAGATATGTAAATATGTGTTTCTAAGCAAAAGCAATTATTTAAGTCTTATATACTTTATATATATAGAGCAGAGTTTATAAGGATACTTATATGGGTACACAATCAAGAGTAACACAAGATTTTAATAGAGCAGCCGCAATGAATGAAGATAATTACATTAAGACTGATTTGAAGATTCAGAAAACTGATGAAGAAACTTGTAATATTATTAGTTCAACTTTCGGTGTTATTAAAAATAATATTTTGGAAGCTTTTTGGTATTCAATAGGTTTTGAGCCTAATGTAAATACTGCTTATACTGATGCAATGACAAATCCAGAAACCAGTTTTGAAGTTCAAGGTAAAAAATACTTTCAGCATCCTGGGGTTGGAAATCTTAGAGCTTATAATGAGTCCGGTAATCCTAGTGGTGGATGTTTTACAATGCAGGTTATGGGTTAGGGGGTAATGGATGTCATCATTTGGCGGAATGCAAATACCTTCTAAAATAGGAGTTGATTTTAATACTCACTATAATATTCCTGACAGTAATTTGACTAATAAAACAACTCTGCAAAATAATCCGTTATATAATATGACCAGAGTTTTATTTGATGGCAAAAGAACTGATAGTCTTGGGCAAAGCTTCGGAGATGTAGGAGCAATTTCAACAAACGGACTAAGAAATAATCCGGTCTTAGGTGCAGAAGATGGTAAAAATTTGTTTACAGTCGTATAAAAAAGACCCTTGATATAAGAATCAAAGGTCTTTTTTTATTGTTTATTTTTATTATACACAAGCTGCAGATTTTGATTTTTCAATACAAGAAATCAAAGTTTGAGCTACTGTATCTTGTTCTTCTTTAGTTAATTCTGGGAACATTGGCAATGAAATAACAATGTCAGTGTTATCTTCAGTAATAGGTAAAGATCCTTTACCCATGCCAACGAATGCGTTAACTTTTTGTAAGTGAAGTGGAATTGGGTAATAAAGCATAGCACCAATGCCATTTTCGCTTAACATTTTATGAACAGCATCTCTGTTAGGAATTTTCACTGTATATTGGTGATAAACGCAATAAGTATCATCCAATTCTACAGGAGTTTGGATATCTGAGCAGCTTGCAAATAATTTGTTATAATATGCAGCATGTTCTCTTCTTAAAGAATTCCATTCATCAATATGTTTAGCTTTAACTCTTAAAATTGCAGCTTGAATTTCGTCAAGACGGCTGTTAACACCTAGTTCATCGTTATGGTAACGAACCATTGAACCGTGGTTTCTAAGAGCAATTAATCTGTCTCTTAGAGTTTCATCATTAACTGTACAAAGTCCGCCATCACCCATTGTTCCTAAGTTTTTAGTAGGGTAGAAGCTATAGCATCCGATATCACCGAAAGTACCAACCATTTTACCTTTGTAAAGTGCGCCGATAGCTTGGCAGCAATCTTCAATAACTTTTAAATTATGTTTTTTCGCAATTGCCATGATTGCATCCATATCGCAAGGTTGACCATATAAATGAACAGGAATGATTGCTTTAGTTTTTGAAGTAATAGCTGCTTCAATTTTAGCAGGGTCAAGATTATATGTATCAGCATCAATATCAACGAAAACAGGCTTAGCACCTACAATACCGATAGCTTCAGCTGTTGCAACAAATGTAAATGCGGTTGTAATAACTTCATCACCTTCGCCTATATCTAAAGCTCTTAATGCAATATGTAATGCATCAGTACCTGAGTTAAGAGCAACAGTGTATTTGCATCCGATGTAGTTTGCTAATTCGCTTTCTAAAGCTTTAACGTTTGGTCCAAGGATGTAACATCCTGATCTCATAACTTCGCATACAGCTTTTTCAGCTTCTTCGCCGATTTGTGCATATTGGCGTTTTGAATCAAAAATAGGAATCATAATTATCTCCTTTACTATCTACCCGCTTAATTCATGTATTCATTATACCATATGATAAGCTGTCTTTATATAATCTTTATTTTATATTTAGACTAAAGATAGATTTGAAGATTTAGGAGATATTTTTCTAAGTTTTTCGGCTCTTTTCAATATTAGATTTGCATTTTCATCATCTGGTCTGGATGCAAGAAATTTTCTGTAATATCTTTTTGCGTCTGTATGTTTGCCAAGTTTGTCAAGGCAAAGACCAATATCCGAGTATGCTTGAGTGTAATTAGGATTTATTTTAAGAATTTCTAAATATAATCCCAGAGCTTGTCGGTATAGTTCCATTTTCATAAGCAGTGAAGATTTTCTTATGTATGCATTTAGGTAGGTTGGGGTATTTTCTATAAGTTTTTGGTAAATCATCATTGCCATATCTTCTTCTTCGGCTTGTTCGTGAGCCAAGCCCAGATGATAAATTGCTTCAGGATTTTCAGGATCAATTTCAATTGAACGAATAAAGCATTTTATTGCACAGCATGGTTTTTCATTTTTTAATTGGCACAAGCCTAACTCAAAAAATGTTTCAAATCTGTTTGAATCTAGTAATGCAGCTTTTTCAAGATATTCTATTGCTTTTGTTATTTTTCCAAGATTTTTGTAGCAAATAGCTAACCCTAAGTAAGTTTCAGGATTGTTTCTGTCTAATAAGACCGAATTTAAATATGTTGAAACTGCTTCTTGGAAAGATTTTTTTTTTTTTTTTTAATCTGCTTTAGTTTGCAGGTCTTGTTGTTTTCTCCTAGCATTAGGGGCGCTCATATAGTGCGACTTTTTTTTGTCTTCGCTCAACTCTTTTTTCCTCTTGTGTTTTAATTTTAGTTTTTTTTTCATGTCTGTTGAACAACCTTTGGATTTAAAGATTAATCAATCATTGGATTTATTATCATGCTTATGCTATAAAATTGTTATGAGAAAGCTTGTAATTTTATTAGGGATTATTTATATGGGAGTAGCTCCAGTTGCAGCATTAGAGGCGGATGGAGAAGTGCATTTGGGTGATGTGAAACCATCACAAATCGAGCTTCCTAAAATTGAATATAAAGATAAGGAATCTCTTGTTATTAATGAAAAAGAGATTATGGATGAAATTGTTAAACTTCAAAAAGAAAAAGATATGGAAGATATTGACAATTTATGGAAGGGTACGGTTGAAAATAATCAGGTTATAGGTTTTGCAATGAAAAAACTTGCAACACCTGAAAGCCAACGCAGAATTCACTCATCATTAATGGCAAAAACTTTATCGGCAATTATTTCAGGAGCATCTTTAGCACCTGCATTGATTGGTGCTGATTACATGATGCAATCAGGTTCGTATGCTGCAGGAAGAATTGCACAAAATTTATTAAATAAAAAGAATATACCTCAGGAAGTTCCGCTTACGGATACCGAATTGATTGAACTTGCGGGACTTGTTGAAAATTTACAGGATAAAATTATTAATGCATATTATAATTATAAAGGTTCTCTTTCTCAGTTAAAAGAGATTCGTTCAAGGGAGCTTTTATATAATAAAAATTATGCTAAAGCTATGGATGAAGAAGATTTCTTGGAAATCGCAATTTCGTCTGCGTTATATGAAGATATGCAATTACAGGAAGAAAAATATCTTCAAACTGCTAAGAAATATCATTTGGAACTTCAAAGATTAGCAGGTAAAAAAGTTGTAGATGCATTAAATCTTTATCAATACAATTATGATTCTGCTCTGATAGGAGGTGCGGAAAATGCAAAATAAAAGGAGGTTATTATCAATTATATTTGCAGTTTGTGTTTTGGCTAATTTACCATGCCACAGTGAAACTCTTTCTGAGGTGACCTATCCAAAACCGCCGGCTTATCGTGTTGGAATTTCTTCATTGCCTGAAAATCAATATATTGAGGCTAAGCAAGAAAAGATTAAACCTGAAAAGAAATATGCACAGATTGGTGATTCCCGAGATGCCTCAGTTACAGATATGACATATGCAGATCTTAGTATAAAAAGGTTATCAAAAGAGATTGCTAAAGAGTTGGAATATGATGAAAACGATATGGTTGCAGATTTATCTTTATTATGGCAGGGTGCAGCGACTCAAAGTGATACAATAAATTTTGCACTTTACAAGCTTGCGAATCCTGATGCCGATAAACCTGATAGCAAGTCTATTAAAAAAGTTTTAACAACAATTGCAAGTATGTCCACTCTTGTTGGTGCAAGTATGGCTAATCCTGTTTTTGCCGGTTCCTCTTTAATTGGTGGAAATATTTTAAATATTATGTCGCAAGATACAAAAGCTCTTAATTATAAATATACAAGAGTAAATGATGCGGATATGATTATTCTTGTTCGTAAGATTGAAGACTTGCAGCAAAATGCGGTGAACTTATATTATGACTATATGAGTGCAAAAAAACAGTTGGATTTAATAACAAAACTTGCTGAAGACAGAAAACACAAGTTTGAACTGGCTCAAAAAAATAATGCACAACGCGAATTGGTTGTCATTACCGATGCTTATTACAGAACTGCTGTTGATAAATTGAGGACTGCAAAATCTGATTTCTTTGCGAAGCGTGCAGCTTTAGAACAGTTTGTTGGTAATGAAACATTTGTACAATTTGAGGCAGAATTGAATGCTCGCGAAAGTGGTGAAAAAACAATGCCATCTGTATTTAATTCAGATTCAAAAGCTTATAATGAAACTATTCAAAATGTTGAAAACTTTAAATCTGAATTAAATAATCGTTCGTCAGAACGTCAAGGTCAAGAGTACGATAACGTTAATGAAGAACCTCAAAATCAAAGCTTATCTGTAAATGAACAAAATGAAGCTGAAACAACAGAAGCTGTAGCTGATGCTCCGGTAGAAACTGAAAGTGATATTGCAGAAAAAATTATGGTTCCGGAATTGCGAATTTCCGAAGATTTAGATAATACCTCACAAGATTTAAATTCTGAGAATGTTGAAGTAAAAGCTTCTTTTAAAGATAAATTTAAAAAATCAAAATCTGAAAAATCATTACAACCATTAGAACCTATTGTGCAACCAGTGGTTGAGGTAAAGGATAAACGTTCTGAACCAAAACTATTACCTTTAGATGAAATAAAAGCTCCAACTTTTGAAAGTAATGGATACTCTATTCATCAGCTTGAGGAGTTTGGTTTTTAATTTATGACAAAATTAGTTCCATACAGCGAGAATTCAGGCAGTATAAATATGAAAATTGATAATGATTTATTAGAGCAAGCTATTGCTGATAAAATTGATTATCCGATTTTTCGTTTGTATGGATGGAATCCTCCGTGTATATCGCTTGGACGAAATCAAGATGATATTTTTCTTGATAGAGATTTTTTAGAATCAAAAAATATTGATGTCGTAAGGCGTTTAACAGGTGGAAGAGCGCTTCTACATGATAACGAAATAACATACAGTTATATTTGTCCTGTTTCTTATCTGAAGAATGGTGAACATGTTATTTCTTCTTATAAGGAAATTTCACAGATATTTATTGATAAGTTCAAGACATTAGGGATAGAGTTGGAATTTGGTATAAATAAGCCTATTAAAACCGGATTTGATTATTGTATGCTTATATCAACAGGCGCAGATTTATGTTATAAGGGGCGAAAACTGATAGGTTCTGCTCAATGTCGTAAACAAGGTTATATATTACAGCATGGTTCAATATTATTTGATTATGATATAAAGCTTTTGCAAGAAATTTTTAAAGAAAATGTTTCAACTGATGAGATTATTTCTATTAAGGAAATTGATTCTAATTTGACAAAACAGTCAATCCGAGAGATACTGGAAATGTAGGTAATAATAAGGGGTTTGAGTTGTCTTTAAGTTTTAATAAAAAAAATGCTTATACGCTTAGTCAACATATGACAGCTTTGCTCATAATATTTTTAATATTATTTGGCGGTATCGCTTCTCCTCTTTATAATTTGGTTCAGAAAAAACAAACTGTAGCCAGGTTGAGATTGGTTTATGCTGAAATTGTTCAAGCAAAGAAATCTTTTGAAATTACCAATGAAGATTCTTTAGATATTTATGATACAAGCTTACCAGCTAAAGAATTTGCTGAAACTTATTTTTCATCTATGTCAACTAAAAAAGTTTGTGAATCTGTGCAAAGTAAATGTTGGAAAAAACTTACTTATAAAGATTTATCAAATTCAAAAATGGCTAATAATTCGGAATATAGTATGGTTTTAGAAAATGGTACGGTTTTTGGTTTTGGAAAACCGGATGAAAATACTGTATCGTTATTAGTTGATTTAAATGGTCCAAGCGGTGTTAATAAACTTGGAAGAGATATGTTTGTTTTTTATTTTACTAACGATACATTGCTTCCTTCACTGTGTTCTAAAGAAGAATATAAGAAAAAACATATTAGAAGAGGTTTACATGTCGGTGGATATGATAAGTGTGGTTTTCCTCATGACTCATATTCATATTTTGAACTTTTGAGTAAATCACTAGATGGTGGGTGTAATAAAAAAGGACAGAAAAAATCTGGAGATTTTGGACTAGGTGCAGCTTGCAGCGCTGTGATTTATTTAGGTAACTGGGATATTGAAAGAAATTATCCATGGTAAGATATATTACAAAGAGGAGTCGATATTATGCAAAATAATATAAAAGCAATGGTAATGGCAGCAGGCATGGGGTCAAGACTTGAGCCTATTACATTGATGATGCCTAAACCATTGATTCCTGTAATGAATAAACCCATTATGGATATTATATTATCGCAGTTAAAAAGTTTTGGAATAACAGATGTAATTTCAAATACTTATTATTTATCAGAGCAAATAATAGACAGATATCAAGATAATGATTTAGGAATTAATTTTAATTATATTGTAGAAAAAGAATTGTCAGGAACCGCCGGTGGAGTTAAAAAATGTCAGTTTTTCTTTGATGAAGGTGAAGATTTTGTTATTATGTCCGGAGATGTTTTGACAAATGCTAATATTCTGAAGGGGATTGAAGCTCATAGAAAATCCGGAGCAGTTGCGACTATTGGTATTAAACAAATTCCTCATGAAAATGTTTCACATTTTGGTGTTGTAGTAACTGATAATAATGGTTTTATAACAGAGTTTCAAGAAAAACCTTCAATTGAGGAAGCAAAGAGTAATTTTATAAATACCGGAATTTATATTTTTAATTATAAAATATTTGATTATATTCCTGAAAATACTTTTTATGATTTTGCAAAGAATGTATTTCCAAAGCTTTTGGCCGAAAGAGAAATCAATACCTTTGAGGTAGATGAATATTGGAATGATATTGGAACTATAGATCAGTACAAGCAATCTGTAAAAGATGTATTTAATGGCCAATGTCTAGTCTCAGGAATCGAGGCTGAAATTTTCGGGAATAAAAGCTATATTTGCGGTAATTCAGAGCTCAATGATACATTAAGTATTTCAGGAATATCAGTAATAGGAAATAATTGCAAATTTGGCTCAAATGTAAAACTTGAAGATTGTATAGTTTTTGATAATTCAGAAATTCATGACGGAGCAGAACTTACTGATTGTATTATTATTCCTGATTCTAAATTGGTAAGAAAATCTTCTGAAAAAAGGGATGTAATTCTTGTATAGATATGACTTGATTTTTTTGAATTTTAATGTTAGATTAAGAAAAGAGAAAGCTGAAATTGAATTTTGATTTTAGTTTTAAAGACGTCACGGGCCTGTGGCGCAGCGGTAGCGCAGAGGACTCATAATCCTTTGGTCGTGGGTTCGAATCCCTCCGGGCCCAATTAAAAAAAGACCTAGTAAAAGGTCTTTTTTTTTGTTCTGGTATAATGAACTGTATATGTGTATTATGACGGACATTTCAGGTTTGTGCGGTTAAAATGCGTGTATTATAACGGACAAAAGTATTATGTACGGTTAAAATAATTATTGTCCTGAAATGCGCTTTTAGTTTAGGTTTTAGGCGGTCGGAAGTGTTGAAAAATAATCATTTCAAAAGTCGTGAAAAGTCGTTTAACTGTTGATTTGTTGTCTAAGAATTGACTTTTGCTTTTATCCAGTAATGGCGGAAGTTTAGACCCTGTTTTAAAGTGTATGCTTCAAATGATTATTTTGGAGCTGGACATTTGAGAATGCTATATTAAAAATTACCAAAACAGAATTAATTAAATCTTTTATGTTAAAATTAAGGAGTATACTGCTGTTTAAATTGCTAAAATTAAGAACAAATTATTGTAGAGAATAGCTTATAATTGCCCAAGGAGTTATATTATGGAAATTGTTGATGGAAAACCTTATATAGATCAGGTTAAAAATTTGATTATAGAATATACAAAAAAACTAAAAAGGGATTTAGCATTTCAAAACATTGATGATGAATTAAAAAATCTTGCCCTGAAATATACAGAGCCTAAAGGAAAGCTTCTTGTTGCGATTGACGACAATGGAAATATAGGTGGCATGATTGCTTATCATCGGCATTCAAAAGATCGTTGTGAAATGAAGCGTTTATATGTAAAACCTGACTTTCGCGGTGCAAAATTAGGAGAGCAACTTATTAAGAACATTTTACAACACGCAAAACAAGCAGGGTATAAGGAGATGGTATTAGATACCATTGTTCCTTTGAAGTCTGCCATTCATTTGTATAGAAAGTCCGGATTTACAGAGTGTGAACCTTATTATAATAATCCAATGAACGATGTAATTTATATGAAAAAGAACCTGTAAAATGGGGTAGTGATGTTTTAAAATTTATCCTAATTTATCTCAGTTTTGGACTTGTTTATCAGGTGTAATCAGAATAACTCCATCATCTGAATAAGTACCTAAAATCAAAACTTCTGACATAAAATCCGCAATTTGTCTTGGTGAAAAATTCACAACTCCAAGCACTTGCTTCCTGATTAAATCTTCACACTTATATTGTTGTGTTATTTGCGCCGAAGATTTTTTCATCCCGATTTCTTCACCAAAATCAACTTTTAATTGATAAGCAGGCCTTTTTGCTTTTTCAAAAACTTTTGCTACAATTATTGTGCCTACCCTAATATCCAATTTTAAAAAATCTGAAAATTCTGCCACTTTGTTCACACTTTTTTAATAAATATTAGCATAAAATATTTATTTCTTATCTTTTTTACCCAAAATAGCCAAATTATCCAACCCAAGTAATCAAACCATGTAACTCTTTACAACATTATAAAGCAATATAATGCGGGATAATATCTTGATAGGTTCCATCTTTCATTAAAAAACCATTCTTAATTATGCCAAGTTTTATAAAACCGAGTTTTTCATATAAATGTAAAGCGCCAAAATTTGTTGCAACAACAGCATTAAATTGTAAAATCTTAAAGTTAAGATCTTTTGCTTTTTTTAAACAATCTAAAACAAGCTTTTCTCCGATATGCTGTCCTCGCATTGTTCTTTTAACTGCGTAACTTGCATTAGAAATATGCCCGCATCTGCCGACATTATTTGGATGAAGGATATAAAGCCCTACGATTTCATTATTTTTAATTGCAATACCTGTATAAGATTGCGAATTAAAAAAGTCTAACCCTGTTTTTATATCCAATAATTCTGTTTGCGGAAAAGCGACACCAGCCGCTACAACTTCATTCCAAATTTCAACAGCTTCTTTAATATCGTCTTTTTCAAATTGTCTTATTGTAATATCCATAACTATAATTCTTTTAATACGATTATATTATAAAAATTGCAAGTTTTTATTTATGCTGTTATATTTTTTTAAATCAAGTGTTGTTTTATATCAGGATTGTGCGGTTAAAACACAAAATTAGCTGTATTACCTTGCGTATTTGAAAATTATCAGTCGGAATACTTCCAAAATTCGCATTTTATGTGTTATTGTACAATAATGTTGATTGATTTTTTGCTATGATTGCGCTTTGAAATTTTCCAAATCTTCGATTAACATCTCAACTGCTCTGAATTGTCCAGCAGAAGCTTTAACGACATCCTTTTTTTGAGATTTACTATAACTATACAATCCTGCACTTGTAAGTGGATTATCTGACGATTTTAAGCATTCTACCAACTTATCATCACCAAGTCTTTCCGCACGTTTTATTAAATTTAAAACATCCTGCTCGGAAGGGTTCGGAATTTGATATATACCATTAGCGAGTTTTGTGCCAATCATAACTTCTTCTTTAGGAGTACGAACATATGGAGTAACTATTTTTATAATTTCATCTTTAGCACTTTGAGGTATTTCTTCTCTAAAATACATAGTAATTGGGTCATGTCTTGTAATCCAATCTTTGAATGCTTGAGGTACTTTATATTCAACATTTACATTTGTATGTGTTATAAATTCATCAAGGGCTTTAATTAAACCTTCCTCAGGATATACATTTAAGCTAATTCTATCAACCGTCTTTGGTAATTCTTTGCCGGGTTTTAAGTTTTTTGTAGCTATTCTATAAAACCAACATATTCCATCATCGTCATTGACATGAATACCGTTACCACCTTTGCTTGTAATATCAAATAATTTATTTGTA
>JAAVBM010000061.1 GCA_014803505.1 bacterium
AATCTGAAAAATCGGAACCTGCCAATACAACACTGTCTGAATGTAAGGCAGGATAAGGGACTACGAGAGTCCCTTGTTATCGTGCTCTATTTTCCCACCCCATGAAAAGTAACCTTTTCTCTCCGTACATATTCAAGCCATGTACTCTCACGGTTGACAGAACACAACGCCCTGTCTTATAATAAATTCAGTAAAGCTTCATTCCGGTTGTATATGTGTGTGCTTTGGCGGGCTTTTACACATATGCTCCCGGTATTTTTTAATGTTCCGTTGCGGATGTCTGTCATATTCTCACCTTCCTCTGTTTAATCATTCTTTGCTCCGTCCTCTTCACATCCACCGCTTGTTAAAGGCGCGCGCCTAATCAATCCTCTGTAGCTTGATTTCAAATTTGATGGTGTGCACTTTCTGGTTTCATCAATGCCATAGTAGTATTTGTTCTGCCAGTCTCCCAAGCCATATTGTAGGCTCAGATATTCAGGCTTATCCATTTTATTTCCTGGGTCCCGTGGCGATTCCAATACTTCCCAATCGGAATCCCCAGCAACAACATTCCTGATATCACGGCAGAAACTGTTTCGGCTTAATAACTTACCGGACGGGCAGTTTTTCTTAAGCCATTCCTTATACAAATCATAAAGGAACTGATTTGGAAGCAAATCCCATGCGAACTGCCCTCGGAACTCCTTCCAATATTCAACAAGGGGGTTATTATACTCCTGATATTCTGCAAGCATATCCCTGCACGCCTGCGGCTCACTCAGATTGTAATAATCCATGTTGAGGACTCTGTAAAGCGCGTACTCTAAAACCTCCTTTCGATATAAATAATCATCTTTGATATATTTTCTTTCACATCCCGTGAAGCATTTCGTCATCGGGATAATAAGGAGCCTGCGCTGGAAAGAGGATGTCCGGTCCTTTACTTTTGGGAGTTCATTCAGGCACTGCACGATGAAGCCTCTGAATTTAAAGGACAGTCTTGATTTATATTTGCGGTTGATGGTAATTTTATCGCCTGTGATAGCGGCTTTCAGATTTACACCGCTGTCAACATATGTACCCGGTTCATTTTCATCCGCAATCACGGCAGAGACGTTCATCAGGTTCTCCAGGAAAACATCCCCGTTGAACTGCTTCACATTTATCGACTCACAGCTTTCTTCCCCGCACAGGTTCCGCATCAGGACGCATAACGTACCTTTGCCATTATTGCCTACAGGGGAATAGAGCCAGGCCGATTTGTTCCAGGAAACATTGGGGCGTATAATAGCACCCGAAAGTTCCCATAGGAGATTTACTATCTCCGGGTTGTCTGAAAGGCTTGCCATCCAAGTTTCTAAATCCCAATCTGAATTATCCTCCGGGTTATGGATGACCACATTCGCGGCATTTGGGTTATAGTCAACGCCGGATTTTGACGTGAAGAACATATCCGGGCTGAACGGGAGCAGGGTCTTCGTTTTATAATCGAAAACACCGTTGTTGACAGCAATCAAATCTCTTTCACGGGTCAGTGTATGCTGTGGCGCGTCGCGTTTCAATTTCTGGATGATGTCGTCGAGAGTTGACTCGCTGGCTGTAGGATTAAATTGACTGGCCAGTTGCCTGATTGGCGCTTCATCAGTCACATACAATCCTTTTTTGCTTCCCTCCCTATGGTATATTGCCAGTAATTTGCCGCCTCCTTCCAGTACAAGCATAACTATCGGATATAGGAAAAGGAGAATCTTCGCAATTACATTGCTTGGAAGTTCTGTCAAAAAAGTGTTCTGCCGTTTCTTTGAGAGGATTCCTGCATTCTTGATTTCGATATTGTCGTTTATCGCAGTCAGGAGTTCGCTCTCTATCCGGGTCGGAGCCGGATGTGGGGTCTGCTGGAACCTAAGTGCATTTGCCTGTAGGTAAGTATCTGTTGTTTCCTCAATAATCGAATTTCTCGACTCTGTGATAACGACCACACAGCTGCCACCTTCCTGCCTCTCTGGCGGCTGGTTACTTGGATTTTCCATAATGTATACCTCCATTTTCTATATTTGGTTTTCAAGGTTCGGATTTTTCACTGGGCTATTCTTTTTTGTTCTTCCACCCTAATGAATTGCACATAATATAAATTCATTTACCGTTCAGCCTGTCTCTTGTCTATTCTATAAGCCTCACCTCCCTGAGCCGGATTTTAGGCACCGTCCACACACATGTGGCGGCTTCTAATTTGGCACTCTTAAAATGTTCTTTATATTTTCAAACAGAACAAATTAAGTTCTTTATTTGTTACATATAATACAATATACTTTTTGTTCTGTCAATACATAACAGTACAAAAAAAGTTCTTTACTTTAAAAGAGGTATAGGGTATAATATATATAACAATTAAAGGCTTAATAGTTTACTTTTAAGCAGATGCATACACGGACTACTTAAAAAAATAAGAAAGACAGATGAGGTGATAAATATGAGTAAGGTTATTGGAAAACGCATGCGTGAAATAAGGGAATTAAAGGGTATGACCCAGAAACAGGTCGCTGATAGATGTGGAATGGTTGATTCAGCTATCAGACGCTATGAGGCTGGCGGCGCTAATCCCAAAGCAGAAACCCTCTGCCGCATCGCAAAGGCACTGGATGTTTCTATTACTGATTTGCTTAATTTTTCAGAAAAGGATAAGGAAGCAGTCATCAATGCGGAGAAGATGTTATCCAACATAGACGGGCAGACGATAGTACCGGGAAACGTAAAAGAAACTAAGATGGGGGACCTAAGCGCTGAATATAATGCTGTGAATGAGATATTAAGCGAACTTATCTTACTTCCACTGGCTCAAGAGAAGGCACAAGAAATCCTTGAACAAAACAAACCGCAGACAGCGCAATATCATCAACTTCAAATCCGGAAGGAAAAAGAAAAAGAACTTAATGCGATATTTAATACACTCAATGAAAAAGGACAGCAGACTGCAATAGAACGACTGAAGGAACTGGCACAAATACCAGAGTATCAGCTTAAACGCCGTAGGAAGAAACAGGAAGGATAATTGCCTTTTCACTATTTTGATGGCTGGAAGAAAAGGGTCTTGCAGTAACTACATATCCTTTAAATTTTACCGTGAGATACTTCTCAAATTATAATCTAATACTTATACACAGGGCCTGGCACTGCTTAAAATGCTAGGCTCTTTTTTTGCGCCTTAAAGGCGCCGGATACTCTTATAGAAAATATGGACAGAAAGGAGGATTGAAAGCAAATGGATATTTCTAAAAGACGCTATTTCACGCCAAACGCTTGGAAAATCGTTTTGAATTAAAAAGTCAGGAGGAAAAATCATGAGAAAAAACAAATGGTGGGCAACACCACAGAAAATCCCGACGGAGGACACTTTTGCGGAAATCCTTTGGATAATTTTCGACCAGGGCGGATGTAAAGCAGAGATTGTCAGAAGCAAAGATGTGACCGGGCTTATCCTCATGGATGATGGCGATGTGTCACTGGTAATAAGGGTTGACAGACTCTACAAAAGATTCCTGGAAGGCGAAAGCCTGGACGGAATCCTCTGCGATCTTTCCGTAGCATGCGATATGTTTTAGGGCAGGTACTATGGATTTTCACAGAGTAAAGTTGAATAAATCGTGGACGGCAGGCTAGGTCTGCTGCTCCCGCACAGAAAACAGTAAGGAGAGATTGAAAGATGGATGGAGTAAAATATTACACTATCAACGAAGAAGCGGCCCGTCGTGCCAATGAGATTAACAGTTTATATGACTACATACCCGGCAGTGCGACCGAGGAATATAAAATGATGGTGGATAATGCCACAATGATTGCAACGAACCAGAAGGAGTGTGTTGCTCCGATGTACCACGAAAAGATTGACGGCCTGCTTGACCGGTATGCACGCAAATTAGCAGAGAACATGAACAAAGGCTACGCTATTGACGCGAGGGTTCCCTCTGTCCTGATTGCAGGCCCCGCGAACTTCCCTGTGCGGCAGAAGGAAAAGCAGAACGCCGCCCGTGACCGCAACCTGCAGGAACACAGGGAGATACAAGGGCTGCTCGATAAGATAAGGAGCACAGGGATGGGAGGCATAAGCGCTGATGACCCGGACGCCATCGGAAAGCTGAAGAAGAAACTGGAAGCTCTGGAGGATACACAGGAGAGGATGAAGTCAGTCAACGCTTATTTCCGTAAACATGCTTCCCTTGATGAATGCCCTTATCTGGCACCGGAACAGATTGAAAATCTGAAGGCAGATATGTCATCTAACTGGCATTTTGGGGAAGCGCCCTTCATGACATGGCAGCTCACCAACAACGGCGCGGAGATACGGCGGATAAAGAAGAGAATAGAGGAACTGGAGCGCAAGTCACAGACCGCATACGTGGGCTGGGAATTCGACGGCGGGCACGTGGAGCCGGATAAGGAAGATAACCGGCTGCGGATATACTTTGACGGGAAACCTGATGAGGAAACCCGCTCCGATCTGAAACACAATGGGTTCAAATGGTCACCGAAGAACGCGGCATGGCAGAGACAGCTTACCGCTAATGCATTTCGTGCTGCTGACCGCATTGCCTGCATACAGCCCCTCACGGGCGAGAAGCCATCGGAGCTGCAGCACAGGGACGGAACCGGAGGTATGAATAGTGAATGATACTGCAAAAAGAAAACTGAGGTTAAAGGACGTCCATAACAACATTTACGATACGGATGAGATTCTTGAACTGCTCAAAAGTTTTGAAAGCATGGAGGCTTATGATGGCGCGTTATCCTTCGTTTGTATGCTGCTTGGTACAACGCCGGAAAAGCTCTGGACAATGTTTGAGTATGTAGAGTGATGGATGTGCCTGCCCGTTCCCCTTCTTCTGCACACAGGAAAAGAGGGGGGAACTACGCAGGTACTACGCCACAGCTACGCCTTTTTAAGCAACCGTAGCAGCCGCAAATCCAGTATTTATGCGGGTCTGGTCATTGCCAACTACGCAACTACGCTAAAGAGTGAAATCTTCTATATATAAGATATAAGGTAGAAACACATCCCTTTTTTCTCTTATATTATTTTTTATTATTTATCGTAGTTGTGTAGTTGGCACTCTGGAAACCCTCATAAATGAGGGTTTGGCTCGGCTACGCATTCCATTTTTACTGTAGTCTGAAACGTAGTTGCGTAGTTCTTCCCCTCTATGCCATATCCAATCGGCCGCGCAAGCGGCTGTTTTAAAACTCCCCGCGAACGGTAGTGAGCGGGGCCTGTCTTCCATTGTCACATTCCACTTCCATCATCCTGACAGATATGCTGAGGCAGCTTCCGCTGCCCGGTTCCTCTTTTGATGATTTATTTTAAGAAAGGATGAGATTTATGGCATACCATAACAAAATATCATTGGAAGAACAGCTTCAAAAAGCTGCGGCCAGAAGAATCGTATTCCCGGAATATGCCGCCTGTGCTGTCCAGGCATGGGCAGAGACCCCCATAGCCATCTATCTTGGAGGGTACACAGAGGTGGGTGCGAAACGGCGGCAGGAAATAAGGTTCCTGTTAGGCATTTCTCCCGTGGAAGAAGAATGCATGTGCTACCGCGATGTTGCGGACCGCATTTTTAACCGTATGCAGACAGAGGAACTGAAGCAGAATGCTGAAAAGGCACTTTTCATACTGGCGGAACCCCTGGCAGACGCTTATGGGAGATGGAAGGAGGAACATCATGCAAAGAATACCACTTGAACAGAGACTTCAAAATGCCGCCATAGCCAAATCCGGCTGCCCTGCGGCGTGCTGGCTATATGCGGGAACATACTTCTATACCCTAGCGGAATTGAGTGCAGATACGCATTACCAGTCCTTTTATCAGTATGCCGTGATGAATGACTCTTACGGGGGTATCGAAGACAGCTTCATCGCCCGGATAGTATCAGAAGCATTAGCAGGTGCGTTCCCCTCTGGTGTGACAGAACTGCTATACGAGATACTTATCCGCCCGTTTACGGACAATTACATATGGGAAGACAGGAGGTGAGAAAAGAATGAACCCATATCTGACTATACCGCATATCATAAAGGAATCGTCCGAGGGCACGACCTACTGCCCCATACAGGACGAGCTTTTCAACAGCCACCGCTCTATCGAGGTTGTGGGCGAGATTACGAGGGAATCCGTCTATTCCCTTATCCTGCAGCTAAGATATCTGCATAAGGCAGACACAGAAAAAGAGATATCAATGTACATCAACAGCCCCGGCGGCTCCGTCTCAGACGGCCTTGCCCTCTATGATGTTATGAAAGGTATCACCTGCCCTATCCGTACCGTCTGCGTTGGCATGGCAGCTTCCATGGGCGCCCTGCTCTTTGCGGCTGGCGACCGCCGTGACATGCTTCCCCACGCCCAGGTAATGATACACGACCCCCTTATCAGCAATATCGGAGGCAGCGCCCTAAGCGTGGTGGAAGCAAGCAGGAGGCTTATGGAGACGAGGGAGACGGTAGCGGAGATTCTCTCGAAGCATACCGGACATACCATCGAAGAGGTCTATGAAAAGACGAAAAAAGACAGCTATTTCAATGCAGAAGAAGCGGTGGCGTGGCACCTTGCCGACCGCATTATCCGTGAATTATGAAGGAGGTGAAAAGAACATGGATAACTCATGCCGCATCCTTGCGGCAGGCCAGTCTGTCACCAATGACACTTGGCAGACCGGCCTCAATAACAACGACTTAATCATCGGCCCCAGCGGCTCGGGTAAGACCCGCGGCTATGTCAAGCCTAACATTTTACAATGCAATGAGAGTATGATAATTGCCGATACTAAGGGAGCTCTCTGTGAGGAAGTCGGCGGCGCGCTGGAACAGGAAGGCTATAAAGTAATAGAGCTCAACCTGTCGGACTGTGCGCAGTCATCCTATGGTTATAATCCCCTGGCCTATATCCGCCGCGATCTTTCCGGCAGATATTCGGAGCTGGATATCTTAGCCCTTGCGGCGTGTCTTGTACCCATAGAGACCAAGCGAGACCCCTATTGGGAAACAATGTCGAGGATATACTTGGAGTCAGCGATAAGTTACGTGCTGGAATGTCTGCCCCCTGAGGAACAGAACTTTGCCAGCGTGGTCAGGCTGGTGGGCGAGACGGGTCCGGGAGGCTGTTACCGGAACCTCATGCGTGAACTGGCAGTCATAAACCCGGAGAGCTTCGCCCTCGCCCGCTACCGGATGTACCAGCCTGTTGCTGACAACGCATCCACCACCAGTTCCTGCATACACAGTTTCCTGGCGTCCAAACTGGCGCCCCTGTCTTTCGAGGGAGCGAAGCGGCTCTTCACCAACCCGAAGAAAATCAATATCAAGGAAATTGGAAGGAAAAAGACAGCTGTATTTCTAACAGTGTCAGATACGGATAATTCCTTATATCGGCTGGCAAATGTCTTCTACACACAGGCATTACATACTTTATGTGACCTTGCTGATAAAAACAAAGAACACAGGCTGAAAGTGCCGGTGAGGTTCTATCTTGACGACTTCGCTTCCAACGTGACGATACCTGAGTTTGACCGCATTATCTCCGTGATTCGCTCCAGAGAAATCTCCGTGAGCGTTATCATACAGTCCCTGTCCCAGCTGGAATCCATCTACGGACGTGCCAGGGCAATGACCATAGTAAATAACTGCGATAACCTCATCTGCCTCGGCGCAGGTCGGGACATGGAGACAGCCGGGTATATCAGCAAGCAGGCCAATACGCCCGTCAGCGCGGTCTTAAACGCGCCACTTGACAGTGCGTGGCTCTTAACCAGAGGAAGCGCGGCGCAGAAAGTAAAGAAGTACGATTTAAAAGCACACCCGCTCTACCACAGGCTTCCGGAAGCGGAACAGGCAGAAGAAAGAAAAAAGAGCAAAGCTGCAATGCAGCCGGAAACCATGGCGTAAAGCCCCGGCCATCAACCTGCCGGGGTTTTTGTTCACCCACCAACAATGAAAGGAGAAAATGAAATGAACACAATGAATGCAGTACCAGCAAATGCAACAATGAATTTTGAGACGTTTGTCTCAGAGATAAAGAGGCGGCTCCAGGAGCGCTACACGGACTGTGAAGTAACCGTTGTACGTGCAGTCAAGAATAATAACCTGCACCTTACGGGAATCGCCATCCAGGAGGACCGGAGCAGGCCGACACCGACAATCTATCTTGAAAATTTTTACGAGGAGTACAGAGACGGTAGTTCGATGGAGACGGTTTTCGACACGGTCTGCCGGATGTACTGGACGGCAATGCCCTCGCATGATGTTGAGCTTCCGGATTTCCGGAACTTTAACAGCATTAAAGACAGCATATGCTGCAGAATCATCAACAGGGAAAGCAACAGGGAGCATTTGAAAGATATCCCCCACCGCCCTTTCCTTGACCTTGCCGTTGCCTACTCCCTTACCGTGACGGTAAATGAACGGTATGACGGGCAGATTGTAGTCACCAACCAGATGATGGCGCGGTGGCAGGCAGATGAGGAAACGCTTTTCAGGCATGCAATGGCCAACATGCCAAAGCTCTTTGAAACGTGCCTGACGACGTTAGTGGAAATCATCCGCAGGGAAAAACCGGATTTTGATGATGATGATACGCCTATTATCCCGCTGTATATCCTACGGTATGAATATACATGGGGTGCTGCAGCGCTTCTGGATAGACCGCTCCTCCAAAAGTTCGCCTGTGAACATGGGGACTTCTATATCCTTCCTTCAAGTACGCACGAAGTGCTGCTCCTGCCTGTGTCCGAATCCTTTAACGACCATGACACTTTATCCGCTATGGTAAGGAACGTCAACCAGACAAAGCTTGAGCCTGATGAAGTGCTTTCAGACCATGCTTACTTATATCATGCATACACAAACACTATTGAGATTCTGGAATAAGGCGCTTCCTGCGCCTTCCAGCCCAGCTACACAAGAAACGAAACACGCCAAACGTTTGGCGTATTACCCGAAAACCAATGCCGCCCAGAAAGGCGGGGAAAGGATATAGAATTATGAAGAAATCAGAAGCGACAGCATTAAAAACAGACAGCGCAGAGACGAAGAGAACGGTAGTCCTGCTCACGAGTGTTACGGACGTGAAACTGGGGGAAGCACCGAAGGGCAAGGCTATCCCAAAGATGGAAGCGAACCAGAAATCCGCTCCGATCATTGAACCGGCACCGTCTAAAAAGCCGGAAGGTGACTCTAAGGAAAAAGCAAAGCCAAAGGCGGCCAGGAAAGTAAAAACAGAATCTGCCCCGAAGGTTGGGGAGGCACCGCTTAAGAAGCCGGAAGGTGACTCCGAAGAAAAAGCGAAGCCGGAATCCGCTCCGATCTTTGAGCCGGCACCGTCAACAAAGGCTGCGGCCGATTCCAAGTCAGGGGATAAGGTAACGGATAAAAAGGCTGGGAAAGTTCCTAAGTCAAAGCCGAAGCCTGACCCCGTACCCGAACCGCCGCATTCAGAACTGCTTCCCACGCAACCCGTCCCTGCGACCAATCCTTCGGCAGTGACTCCCCCGGTTATGGCAAAAAAGCCCCCGGTGTCGGTGGTTGAATCCCCGCTTAAGCTGATGAAGCAGGAATTTAACAGACGGAGCAACTGTATCCGTGAAGAAATGGGCAACATCCAGAACAGTTTCGTCGTCATCGGCTTCCAGCTCCATTGGATAAAAGCTAATAACATGTACCGCGTACTGGATTACAAGAATATCTGCGAATATGCTGAGAAGGAATACAACATCAAGAAAAGCACCTGCAACAACCTTATCAGTATTATTGAGAACTTCGCAGAGAGGGATGAAAACGGCGAGGTCATTGAAAGCATTGTCGAGTGTTACCGAAATTACTCATCGACACAGCTGCTTGCCATGATTGGTATGCCCGAAGAATTGCAGGAACAGGTCACGCCGGACATGTCGGTACGTGCGATTCAGCGTCTCCGTAAAGGAGAGCCTGAGAAACCGCCTGTGGACGCACCCAGGGCTGTGGTCACCACTGTGAAAGAACCGGAAAAAGACATTCCCGGCAAACCCTTTACCGCAGGACCGGCAGCGCCCGCTCCCATAACCGGGGCGAATCCATCTACAGAAGAAGCGGTATCGCCTGCCCCTGTGATCAGAGCGGAGACGCCGCCGAAGGAAGTAACGAAAGGAGCTGAGAAGGCTGTTCCCACAGAAAAGGACGTTCCAGAAGAAAAGGCTGTTCCTACAGAAAAGCCCGCTGACGCAGAAAAAGACACCGTCAAGCCCAATCCTGTGCCCCATCCGGCGAATCCGGCGAAACCGCCAGAGCATGCTGTCCAGACGAAAGAGGTAAACGGTGAAGATACGGTGAATCTTGCGGAGATAGACAGTTACAATGCTTATAAAGACATGCAGGAGAAAATTGACGTCATGATAAAGCACGTCTTTTCCGGGGATAGACCCGTCAGGGTGAAAATCGTATGCGTGCACAGATAAGACATAAGGGGCTGGGGAGACAGCCAGGTGCCGCTCTCCGCCCTGGTATACGAGCAGCATATGGGCGTAATGGGTTTATGCTTGTCAACTCTATTTTGGTGTTGTATAATGTTATCACGAAATGAATAAAAAAGCAGGCTTTAGGAGACGGCCATCTCCTAAAGCCCTATGCAGGAGCCTCTATCTCCCACACAGCAGCATAATATTACTGCGCACCTTCATTCTACTAGATTTTATTCTCTAAAGCAACAGCAATCTAGCGTCTTGAAGTCGTGTTGTTGTACTCTATGCGGTGTAGGATTAAAAAAATGCCTGCACCGTTTTTTATTTGTTTCGGCAGTGCACCAGGCCCGGAGGGGAGGCGGAAATCTCTGCTCCCCAAAAGGCTGAACTGTTGAAATGGGTCAGAAGTACAAGGCACAATGGAGATACGCTCATATGATATCACAGGACAGGCTCAGGGATGGACAAACCTTCATCCCTGTCTGCTTCTAGGAGGGCTGCTTAAGCCCGCGTTCCCCATCCATATCTTTATTGGCATAAGGTAACCGTCTTAGGTATCCAGAAAGAAATAAGACGTTGCTGGATTTTTGTGTCTGACATGCATACAACGGTATGTTGTCTTGTACAGTACATAACAACGGTATACTGACGCAGAGGGGAGGAATAGAAGTAAAAAGCAGAGCGTGCTTTCCGCACGCCGGTAGTACCTACGAACAATAAGTTGCATACAATAAAACACTCAGGATTAAAGGAGGAACCTACCATGAAGAAAAGAACAATCAACAAAATCCTTGCAGCATGCCTTGCTATGGCAATCGTAATCAGCGGCACGCCCGCAATCACGGCTAAGGCTGACCTTGTAATACCCGGTGGAGACGCTGCAGACACAGGAGGTTACGAAATCGACCTCGGCGGCGACGATTCCGGCGAAACGACCGAGGACCTCGGCAGAACCGAAGGCAACCAGTTCAACAGCGGAAGCTCCAATGGCTCCGGCAGCACATCCGGCTCCAGCTCCAGCAGCGACAGCTACTCCGGAAGCTATGACTCCTACGAGGCGCCTTCCAGTGACGCAGGCTCAGGCAGCTCCGATGGCGGAAGCGGCACGCAGTCCGCAACGGCATCGACCGGCCTTACCAGAAGCGGCAGTACCGTAACAATCTCCGGCTATGAGACATGGAGACAGGAGGCGTCCGCGGTATCCGGAACCTTCACCGTATACCACAAGGGTATCAAACAGTATACCCTGCAGCTTAAGGATGGAGACGATAACCCGGTATCCTGCAAGGGCTCTGGCATTATCCAGTCCGAAGACGGAAAATATTACATCAATATCGTGACAGCAGGCGGCGTGGATACCACAGGCTGGACGGCAGCCACGGTTAAAGGCACATCTACATATCTGCCAAAGCTGGGAGTCAGTGGCGTGTGCATTAACGGTACAGTTGCAGTAGACGCAGAATCAGCGGCGGCAGCTGCCGAATAAATAAGGGATATGGTTATGGGCTGTCAGATGAAAAATGCTGGCAGCCCCTTCCATGTATGCAGGAGAAAATAGAAATGAAAACGGATACAACGTATACGGGATGTAGGAGGAGAATGATGAGAAGAAAAAGGATTATGGCCGGGCTGGCGGCACTGTCGCTGCTGCTTTCGGGACTGCCGGTGACATCTGTAGGCGCGGCAGAACTTACCGGAATGAATGAGGCCGTGGAACAGGAAATTGAAGAACTGCCCTTTGATGATCCTGCGGAAATCTCTGCGGGAGATACGGGCAATGCGGAAGCAGATATGCTGGAAAGTAATGATCAGCGGACACCGGCAGAAGAAACCGGGGCTGAAACTGACACGGCAACCGACGGCGTGCAGGAAGAAACAGATACAGAGGAACTTCCAGTGGAGACGGAAGGACATATCCAGCCCTATGGCGGTATGGATACAGAAGTGCTTAATTCTGCAGGGAATGCCAAGGTTGCAGGAAGCAACGGAATTTTTTACGATGGTGTAACCTATCTCTCGGCAAGAAATGTGCTGGCAATGGATGAAGAGACACAGGAAGCATACCGCGCCCTGTGTGATGATATTGCCGCAGGTAAGGAAGCCGGCCTGGAAATGCAGGATGTAGTGCTGGCGGTTGACGCAGAAGGTGATTTGTACTGCTCTTACTATGTGCCTATGCGTGCGCTTGAAACAATGCAGTCTGAATTTCTGCCTGACACGGAAGAAGCCCTGACGCCCACCACGGAGGCAGAAAAGGCGGAGGATGTTACCCCGGATGAAAGTAACGGCACGCAGGAAGGGGAACAGAAAGACGGTCCATCCGACGTTACGGATACGACGGACGAAGGAACAAATAAGGATGAAGACGGTTTATCTGATGGTGCCGATATCACTGACGAAGATGATTCATCTGATGTTACAGATATCACGGACGGAGACCAAAAGGAGGATGAAGATTTATCCAATGGTACAGCCACCACAGATGAAGAAGCCGGGGAAGATTTACCCGACGATACAGAGGCTGTAGAGGAAGAAGCAGAAGGCGGCGGAATCCTGTCTGAGGATATGGATACGTCAGACGCAGCAATAGCTGATGAGACCGTTGCCGCTGAACAGGCAGAGGAACCCGACGCAGTCATGGAAGAGAACTTTGACATGATTGCTTTCCCGGAGGAAGTGACCTTTGAGGTTGCCGAACCTGCCAGAGTTGAAAGCACGATGGATTTCGGATATGGCGCAGTACCTTCCGAAAACCCGGGCACGGTACAGCTTTACTCTGTGCTTCCCAAAGACAACTATTTTCAGGCACAGCTTACCTCTGTGCAGAAGAAATATTATAAGGCGGCAGCGGCAAAGCTGATAACCGGAACCAACTACTTCTCCTTCCAGGAATCCCTTTCCGTCAAAGAGGCGGTATCCGTCAATGTAGCCCATGCGGTTTCCGCATTGATACTGGAGTATCCTGACAGGACGGACTGGATGGAGAAGCCATGCGGATTCCGGTGTTCCGTGACGTATAAGAAGAAAGCAAAAAAAGGTACATATAATTTCATTTTCGATGTATCCAAGTATTACAAAGAAGCCCTGGATTCACAGGCAAACCTCGACTCACTGGCGAATGCCAAAGTCCAGCAGGTTGGCGCTGAGGCGGTTGCTTATGCGGCAGCTAATTACCCGGACGCGCCTGTCTACGGCATCGTGAAGTATTACGACCAGTGGCTCTGTGAGAATGGCTATTATGAGAATATCGGTGCAAAGGCAGCCCCTGCCGAATCGGAAAAAGAGATTTACTATAACTGCCACTCCGCTTACGGTATCCTGCTCAATGGATACGGTGTGTGCGAGAGCTATTCCAAGGCTATGGCAAGGCTCCTTGACGCAGTCGGAATCCCTAACATCTATGCAGCCGGCACGGCAGGTGGCGGCGGGCATACATGGAATTACATCCAAATGCCCGACGGGAAGTGGTATGTGCTTGATTCAACATGGAACGATACCGCAGACCAGTCCCATACTACTTCGGATGGAACATATTTCCTAAAGAGGGATACAGGGGAGCACAGTGCAACGGGCTGTATTTATGCAAACGAAACGGCGAGTTTCAAGTTCCCAGATTTAAGTGACAGCGACTACAGCTATGAAAAGTTCGGGCTGGACAGGAGCACGTGTGATTTAGTGGCAAAAGAGACGGTAACGCTCTCATGTACCAGCAATGCCACAGGTTACTGGACCAGCAGTAATGCTAAAGTCGCAAAAGTTGACAAAAACGGCAAGGTCACTGCTGTAGCGGGAGGCACGGCGGTAATCACCTTTGCCGGGCAGGGCCTGACGGCTTCCTGTGTGGTGAACGTGGACCAGGTCAAGGCAGTCAAGACAGCGGATACCAAGAAGACCAGCGAGGCTGTCTCCCTCGGCATTGCGGAAACGCAGAAGGATGAAAAAGATATCCTGCTTGCCGTGGATATGGGTGCTTCTCCGCATACAGCACAGTGGCTGCTTGACCAGAAGAAAATGGCGGCACCGGAGGTGATAAATTCCAAGCCGGAGGTAGCAACAGCTACGGCTATGGTAACAGACAATATAATCACAGTACACATGCAGGCACAGGCGGCGGGAACTTCCAATGTGACGGTGAAGTTTGGCGGCAAGAGCGTGAAGGTAAAGGTATCTGTCGGGCAGGTTATTACAGCGGATATGTTCGATGTCACATGGCCTGACGGGGTAACGGAGAAAGATGGAAACAGGATTGTAACCTATACTGGCAAGGCAGTAAAACCCACGATAAAGAAAAAGACCGATGAGGCTTACAAGCCCGTGAAGTTCAAGGTCTCTTATCTCAACAATACCAATGTGGGAACCGCTAAGGCAGTGATTACGGGAACAGGTAAATACGGCGGCACCATCGAATACCCTTTTGCCATCATGCCCGTAGATATCACAGGTGCGGATTTCACAAAGGCATTGAAGAGCAAGGTATATAACGGCGGAAATAATCCCCCGGCGGCAACGGTGAAACTGGGTAAGAAGACCCTCAAGGTAAACAAGGACTATGAGATTCTGTATACCGGAGGCGTATTCAACAAAGAAACGCTGGATTATGTCCCGGTGGGAAGCTACACCATCACAATCCGGGGAATTGGGAATTACTCGGGTGAAGTGAACACGACACAGACTTACCAGGTAACGCAGAACACTATTGCGAAAGTATCTGTAGCCGGTGCTGGCAGCGTGAAGCACACAGGCATTGTCCAGAACCCTTACACGGTGAAGATTGGTAAGAATGTCCTGCCCGCTTCTGATTATACCATTGTATGGTATGTGGGACAGGGAAAGACAAAGCGTGATACGCCCATGGTGACGCCGCCCATCGCGAAAGGAAAGTATACGGCGGTGGTAACGGTCAAAGGTAGCAACCTCACCACCACGGCGAAGAAGAAGGAAATTGTCAAGAAGTTCACGATTAAGTAAACTGGAATACCATTAAGATGATACAGGCTGTCAGAAAAAATGGCAGCCTGTTTTTCAGTTCAGGAAACAATACATACCACGAAAGGGGAATACAGGCCATGCGAGAATTGGACACTGCGCTCACTCCGGAGCAAAAGAATATGGTACGTCAGGTCGTAGCCTCTCTTGAAATCGAAGATATGCACCCTTCGGAAGAAAATATCCGCATGCTTGAAGACCTCGCCGCAGGAAGAAAGAGTGTGGAACAGGTGATAGAGGAACTGGATAGGAAATACAAGGCTTGACAGGGTGGCATTTCTGTTCTTTCACCCTTCCCGTAGTCCTGTTCCGCTTTCCTCACTTTTCATTCTCCTGCACCTTTCCGGTGCCGGTTGTTATATTGATAAGCCGGATACCAGTATGGTGTCGTATATCTGTTTCAGTACGGATATACAGCAGAGGGGCTTCGGCCTCTCTGCACTCTCAATGATTCTGCTGTGAAAGGAGGAAGAGCCATTGCGGATAAATTTCTATGATACGAGGCTGGACGATAATGGGCGCGTGGTCCTGGTGAAGGAAAAAGGCGTGAACTACAAGGCAGAAGGCAAAAGGGCAAACAGCCCGGCGTCGGTCGCGCAGATCATGCACCGGATTCTGCGCCTGGATGAACTTGCTGAAGAGTGTGTTTACATGCTTGCCTTAAATGGTGCGTGTAAACTGCTGGGTATCTTCTTCATCTCGAAAGGAACGGTAAATATGTGCCTGGTCACACCAAGGGAGCTTTACATCCGTGCACTTCTCTCCGGCGCTGCCCAAATAATCCTTGTGCATAACCACCCTTCCGGAGACGTCTGTCCGAGCGAACAGGACATTAAGGTTACCAGACAGGTAAAGCAGGCGGGCGAGATTATCAACATTCCTTTAGTAGACCATATCATCATAGGCGGAATCGGAAACGCTGCTTATATCAGTCTCAGGGAAGCGAATATGCTCTGACATCCATATGTCAAAATGTTAAGAAAAATCAACTACATCGGCGGTGGGAACGAACCGTCGGTGTGGTTGATTTTTTTCTTTTTGTGGTCTGTGAGATAACCAATATATGGTCTTATAAAGAGCCCAAAATTGGTACATATCAAGGCCAGCATAGCCTGACAATAAGAAAGTGGACTTTATCAAGACCAGAAAGCGGCCACAGAATGGCTTTGTGAATGCCACCAATACGATGAGAAGCCAAAAAATTCAACTGGTGGTCTTATAAAGAACCCAAGATTGGCACATACCAAGACCACCACAGCTAAATAGCAAATAAAGCGGGCTTTATATAGACCTCAAAACGGGCGGTATAAATCCCACATAAAGACCAATAAGAAACAGCAAACACAATAAAATGTCACGGAGAACGTATGCTCTCCATTTATTTTTTATATACCACGTATACAAAGCAGACAAGAACGTGTTTTTGCATATCCTTGTTTCGATAATATAAAAACTGTTTTCAAAATGATTGCAATTCTTAATTACACATATTTATAATCGTAATAGCACATGCAAAATTCATTCTGCCGACTTTTAATTATTTTTCCACGTGAGGCGAAGCAGCCAAATGCCATGGAAAAATAAATAGGCTGAAACCCGCATAAATTCGTCCCAAAAACAATTATTTTTCCATGGTGGAAATTATGGAAAAATAATTACGCGGCGGAAATGCCGCTTTGGAAAAACCTTATTTCCTCATTTATGAACAACCCTAGGGCCCTCTGCAAATTCGTTACCGAAATGCAGAGGAAAAGGCCGAAGAGCATAAGAGGGTTCACCTCACGCCGCGTTTTACGCTCTGTTCGCTCGGCATAGCCGAGGAACCTTCAGTCGCAAAAATTTGCTCCTTCACCCACTCCCTCATTTCATTCGTCCGGGGCTCTTACTGCACCTCTCCACTCCGTTCCGAGGCTTGCCCACTCCGAGTTCCACTCTCCGGGGTGCTCTCTTTTACAGAGGCTCCGCCTCTGCCAATGCCTGCGGCATTATAAAAAAGAGTGTTAGCTAGTTCCGCTGGGTTTCCCAGATAATTCCAGCCGATTCCAAGCAGAACACAACATAGGGCTTGTGCCAGGTATTTTAAATTGTTACACAAAAATTTATAACAGCCGCTTATCCCTTGCATAAGATAACAAAGTCTTTAACAGAAGCCCTGTTTGAATGGTTTCTCCACCACTCAAACAGGGCTTTGGGCTGTCCATTGTGAATCCGCTTTTTTCTGCTGTTATGAATCCTGCTTATGCAGGATGTGGCTGACCGATGGTATAGTCACACCAGCCAGCCACATATGCCATCTGACAGCACTCAGGAATCCCTGTTCAGGACACGCCACAGGATGTATTCCAGCACTTCCTTACGGTCCAAATAGCTATTCGGATGGCATTCTCCAAATCTACTCCACCCGCTCAGCCCTGTCACCAGCTGCGAGAGGGTGGCAAGGTCTAATTTACTGTCGCTTTTTGCTGCGAGATTGGACATGAGCGACAATAACGGGTTCTGTATTGCGTACCATTTATTCGGTCTGAGGGCAACATCCAACACCTCCCACAGGCCGTCCATGGTTTCCGGGTCATCAGAAAGCCCGCTTAACCAGCTTTCCGCATCCCAGTCCGTGCCGTCATCTGGATTATGTATCACGGGATTCACAGGATGTGGCACATAATCCAGCGGGCTTTTGCCGATAAACATGTATTTGGGAGAGAACGGCATCAGCTTCTTTGTGCGGCAGTTGAATATGCCGTTATTCAAGGGCACGAGGTGTTCCTTGGTGCATAACTTCGCCATCTTTGCAATGTCACGGAGCCATGATGCCACCTTTTCCATCTTATGTTCCGGGCAGTCAGGCTCATATATGTGAATGACATCTTCCAGCACCGTGCGGTAAATTCCCCTGTCCGGCCCGTCAGACTGGTAGATAAAAACATAGCAGCATGACCTGGGTGCATGATAGCGCATATACTCCAATGGCATCAAGGCCACATCATGACCATTCATGATGATATATGCAAGCTGGAGAGGGGTCAGCCCAGCCGGCGGGGTTGCTTTGCGCCAACTGAATGTTTCAGCAGTCGATGCCTGAACCCCGGCAATCACTTCAGCAGCTGTAAGCGAAGCGTTCCCGATTCTTTTCAGAAATCCTGTGGCTCCAAAATAGGTATCAAGGAACGTATCAGCGTCGTTGTCCGCATCCTCATACGCTTCGTACCATCTTTCATCGAGTAACTGTTCGTTTTGCATCTCTTTCACCTCCTTTCCGAATTGATTTGCTGCCACTTTGTTTGGAATACGGTCTTTATTCATACCAATTCCTCCTTTCAAATGTGTTTTTTATTTTCTTCACTTTTATATCCGGGCGCGGTAAGCGCCTGTTATCTTTCACTCCGCACATCCAGACCGCCATCAGCCATGCCGCCACACAATCCCTGTAGATTCCCAGCTTGCGTACCAGATGGCCGTTTAATATAATGTATTTAATAAGTATTTTTGTTATCAAATTAGCAACCGGCACGCGGAAGCGTGCTTGCTTTTGCTCAGCTTTGCTGGAACATTATATTCAAAAAATATAGAATTAGATGAGCGAAAAAATGGGTGGTTAAAAAAAAGCATAAATACTGCGTTTTTTAAAAAATGCCATTCGAGACTCCATATCATTTTGATATGATATGCTATGTCAAAAATGACATGAAGCACAATGTGTTATAATTGTCAATAGATAAATTATAGAAAGGAATCTTATAAGCATGGGAAGGAAGAAGGCAAATGAGGGAAAAAGCACAAAAGATGAAAAAAAAGCACCTATCGAAACGGTTGTAAAAGACGAAGAGGGGAAGGAATACCATCTGAAGCCGTTAGTCCCCAATACGGACGTGGATTTTTATAAGATTTATCTTTCATGCTTCAGCAAGACCCTCAACGGCGTCATGAGCCAAAAAATGAGACTCGTCCTGTGGCTTATCAGAAAAATGACCCTGACGAACGAACTGAAATATTCCTACCGTGAGATTGCAGAGCTGTCCCACATATCCTACCAGACCGTGGCAGATACCATGAAAACCCTCATAGAAGACGATTTCATACGCCGCAACGGGAAAACGCTGATGGTGAACCCGGATGCTGTTTTCAGGGGCCGCCTTGACAAAAAAACCGCCGCTTGGAACAAATATGACAGTTTGGACCCGCCACCAAAAAAGAAGAAAAAGGGAAAGGGAAAAGCGGAGGAAAAGAAACAGGCAGAAGCACCGGCAAAAAACCAGAAGCCGGAAAAGGAACTGAAAAGGAAACCACTGAGCCTTAAGGACGAGAATGACCTTAAGTGGGAGGTGTGGGAACTCAGTAGGGAACTACGCAGGCTTGAGACTTGGAGGAATAGTCTCATGCACCGGCTCTATTTTGATGAGAAAGCAGATGAAAACGGGGAACTGGAACAAATCACTGAGGAAATAAAAAAACTCCGGGACAGAATGAAGTACTTCAGCAGTGTGCTCATTGCGGCAAAACTGCCAGTGGAAAGTGACGAAGAAGACGGGGACACCCAGGCAGAGGAACCAGAAACATAAAACCATAAGCATAAAAGCCCTGCATCGGGAATGGCACCGTGCTGTCCTGGCCAGAGCTTTCTTCATATGGCGTACACTTTCTCCGGCTGCCGCCAGCCTTGACTGCGTGCCCCTGCAATGAAACGGTTCTGCCGCCGATGGTGAGGAACTCAGGGATAGACAAGGATGCCTCCCACCATCGCCCGCGGCATTTTATCATTGCAGGACCGCGCAGTAAAGGCCAAGCCATTTCACCCGTGAAATGGTGGCTGGGTTCTCTTGCCTCCGGCTCCGAATCTTGGGATAGGCCAAGGCGTTATTTCTGGCTATAGGTTTGCAGCGGGGAGATTTACGAATCGAACGTTGATCCTAATTCTCCCTCGCCTTTGGAACATTTATCTATCCCATATTAAGCATGGGGAATATAGGCCGCTCACTCCGTTCGCGGGGGCAATCAGTCGCTTAACGCAACCTCTGTTTTTTACACATGTGAATAGGCCGGGGACAATGTAGCGTATAAGTTCCGAAAGACAGAGTAGGTAATGCCGCTTCGCGATAAGGTAAATGCCGGGGAATCGTTGTAACGATTCCGGTGATAATTATGAAAGAAAATCTGACAAAAAACAGAAAGTGAGGAAATGCATTTTATGAAGAACATTAGAAACTACGGGTTGGTAACTGGAAGACTTGCGAAAGGGTTGACAGTCCAGGGTAACAAAGATGGCTCCCGCAAAATCCTGTTTACGGTAGCGGCACAGGATAACTATGTGGATAAGGAAGGCAATAGAGGAACGCAGTTCATCCAGCTTGAGGCATTCATTCCCGCAAACCGCGAGAACAATGGAGTATATGAGCACCTTGACTGTGGCGACTTGATTTCAGTATCATATTCGGTGCGTAACAACAACTACAAGAACAAGGATGGAGTTATGGTGTATAATCTGGTGCTTCTGGCTGATGAGATTGCGTTGCTTGAAAGTAAGGCATCCAAGGAAGCGCGTCTAGCGGCAAAGGCGGCTTCATAGGCATGTGTGGCAGGAAAGGCTGACTATATTGGGAAGATGGAAAATCGCCCTAATATAGCCAGCCTTTCTTGTTTTTATATCTTTCTATTACGATGTGCAGAATGTGCCGAATATTTTATACTGACTTTACAAACTATTTTCTTTGTAGCAGTATGATAAAAGCTATGCACTATCCGGCACAAAATATCCTTTTCAAATCCTGCTCTGTGCCTGTTAAATCCGACAGATTATCTGGGTGTATGACAGAACAAAGAGATAAAGAGCCGTTCAGTAGTATATCGGCCAAGCGTTTGGTCGATTGAGAGGTTTGTCGTAAAATCCGTAAAAAGAAACTGTCAATCAGTGACAGCCTCTTTCATAGTGTCCTCATTCTGCGTGCGTGGTTGCCGCATTTCCTATCTGCAATCTTCTCTCTTAGCAAAGCGATTACATACCTTAAAGAGTCTTGCATAATTTGACACTCACAATGGAATCTGTTACAATAAAAATACAAAAAAGGTACCGCCGATAGACGGTCAGCCTAAGATTAGCTAATTACATAAAAAGTAACCGCAATCCTTGGCGAGGGGCGGTTACTTTTTTGTGTGTTCGATATATGCAACCAAAACCGTGACCACGATTCCAAGAATCATTAGTACGATGGAGAGCATTTCAAAATCACTCATAAAGTCAGCCCTCCTTTCCCAGATTTCCCTTTACAGAGATTTCTATGTAATCAGAGGGTCCAGTCCCTCTGTAGAAAGACTGACCGCCTACCGTTTCCTGGCAGTACCCATGTCTATATTTTAGCAAAGATAGTAGAAAATAGCAATAAATTTTGGTCGTTATTGAATATGGCGCGAAATCAAAGACACTGAAAAACGCTTTCATTATATTCCATTAAAACAAGCTTGCAACACTCTTTTCTGAATTTGAAGTAAATTTGAAGTAGTAACACAATTTCCAATCGTGAAACCCGCATTAAATAAGGCATTTTATACGATTTATAGCACTGTCAAGAGGTGAGTGCTAATATTTTAAAATTATTCACCAAGTTCTATTTCCACCACTTCACTGATGACCGTATAGTCTTCTCCCATACAATATTCCAGCATGATATGCTCTTCGTCCGTCAGCTCGATACTATAGATCGGTGACATTAGGTCTGCTGTTACGCTGAAATCTCTGTATATCTCCTGATACAGAATACCTTCTTCAAAAATATCTGTCAGAATCAATGGTTCATCCCACTGATCACCAACCAAGGGGCGGTGTGCGATATACCGCCCACCAAACAGCCTCGCATTATAAAAGGTGTCCGATATTTTTGCATCCTCTTTCCGAAAATAAAAAGTATATCTTGCCGGACTTCCTGTGCTGATACCGATTTCCAAAATTCCCTCTGATACTTCCTTAACCCACGGTTCCACCGGATAAACCTCCGAAAAAACCTCCCGTTTTTCTCTGTCATATAGAATTAACTCATATCCATCCGCCGTTTCCCGCAGTGAGAACTGAATGTTACGTATGCTCTTTTCAATTTTACACAGAGCCTTTATTAGATAAGTACATTGTTCACTCAGGTTCTCAGCAGCATTTTCCTCAACACAACGAACGATATCCTGTTGATCAACCTCTTCGCCCTGCACTGGTGCATATAAATACATCAAAGCAATCATTCCACCAAGCGCTCCGGCTATCATTACCTTCAACAATTTACCTGCTCCTTTATTCTGGTTCTTGCTTCTATTATATCTTATTCCCTCATTAGTCTCGTATCTTTTTTACACTTTTTCAAAAATTACAATTATCCAGACAAATTATCTTTTCTGACAGCACTCGCAAAAATAAACTGTTCCGCCCATGTAATTCGCTTTACTGATTTCATGTCCGCATTTCATACACGGTTCATATAAAGAATTTTTACTAAGCTGCGTAATATATCCGCCCTTGTTTCCGAACAGATCCTTTTCCGTATCACGCCCGCCACATTCACACATTTTCTTCAGCATTTTCTTAACTGACGTATATAATGCCTCAAAATCCGCTTCTGTCGCCTGGCGCATGTCAAAACGGGGATCTATACCGGCATCCCACAAAATGTCCTGCAAGACCCCGTTCCCCAGTCCCGGTATACGCTGCTTCGTTGCCAGAAATTCCTTTGCGGACAATTTCTTACCGCCGGACGGATAAAGGCTTATAAAATAGTCAAGTGTAAACTCTTCCGCTAACGGACTTGCCTTACCGGAGGAAGAAATATAATACTCCTCCGTGCATTTTCCCTTCGGAAAAATAGAAATAAAACCATACATTTGAATGGATACAAAAACTGCTGTCTCATCATCAAAATAGATTGCCATCTGGTGCTTTTTCGGAAACTTCCTTTTATCCTCATAATATTTAGGGTAGGCTCCGTCGGCAAACACAATCATACTGTCCTCAGTATCTATCTCAATCATACCGCCATGGTATGTTGCCCCGACAATTGCCTGTCCCTCCAGATAATCAGGATACTTATCCATATCTCCCTGAAAGAAGGCAAACTTATGCGGTGTATGCATGATCTCGATACAACTGATTATTTTCCCTTTTAATACCTGTTCGATCTGCTTTGATATCGTATAGCTTTCCGGTAACTCTAACATATTGATTCCTCCAAGTGTTTTCTGTAATTTTAACGCTCTAAATATGACACCTGTATGGCAACATTAATTATGTTTCATGATCTCTAATATCATAACGCGTGTTGTGATATATCATCCATATAATTAATGGCTGTCATTTTAAACATCAGCTAAATCGGAGCTGGACTCCGACTCATCCTAAATGCTATAATCAATCTATATTATCCACTATGTACTTTATTTTAAAAAGAATGTTAGGAGAATCATCATGTATAACGCAGAAGAAACACGCTATGAAAAAATGCATTACAACCGTTGCGGAGCAAGCGGCCTGCTGCTTCCGGCGGTATCACTGGGTTTATGGCACAACTTCGGATCGAACGGAAATTTTGATAATATGACCGCCATGTGCCAAACCGCTTTTGACAACGGAATCACACATTTTGATCTGGCAAATAACTATGGACCTGTTTACGGTGCCGCAGAGGAGAACTTCGGACGGATTTTAAACAAAAGCCTCGGTATCTACAGAGATGAACTGGTCATCTCCACCAAAGCCGGCTATGACATGTGGCCCGGTCCTTACGGCAACTGGGGAAGTAAAAAATATCTGGTCGCCAGTCTGGATCAGAGCCTTATGAGAATGGGGCTGAACTATGTCGATATATATTATCATCACAGACCCGATCCCGACACGCCGCTCGAGGAAACAGCCGGCGCTTTAGACGGTATCGTCAGAAGCGGCAAGGCTTTATATGTGGGTATTTCCAATTACAATAAAGAACAGACCATTGCCATTTCAGAATTATTCCGCAAAATGGGGACTCCGTTTATCATCAATCAACGGAATTATTCCATGTTTAACCGTGATATAGAAAAAGACGGCTTAAAAGACTATGCCGCCCGAAACGGTATCGGGATCATCACCTTCTGCCCTCTGGCGCAAGGTCTCCTGACCGACCGCTATATAAACGGTATTCCCTCAGACAGCCGTATCAAAACCGACGGAAGATTTTTGACGGAAAACGCTGTTAATGAGGCTACCTTAAGAAAGATAGTGGCTTTAAATGCAATCGCAAAAGACCGCGGCCAAAGTCTTGCTCAAATGGCATTGGCATGGATTCTGCGTGACGGCGACATTACGAGCGTTTTGATCGGGGCATCCAGACCCTCTCAGATCATAGATAATGTAGGTATGCTTAACAATACACATTTCAATGACGACGAGCGGCGTAGGATTGATGAGATTCTGGCGTAAATTTTTCGCCAGAATCTCTCTCATATTTTAACGAGCACCCCCTATTCCTGCTCCAAAATCCCCGCAATCTTCTCTATCATTTCGTCTTCCTTCAGCCGGAACTTAATTTCCACCCTTCTGGATGCTGGCATATCCACCTTATCCGTGGGATTTCCGAAAACATCCGTTTGATAGACCGGATTACTCCATGATTTTCCATTGACGGTAAGTAACTTTTGAAGCTGCTCGATCTCCGTCTCACTGAGGCCGTTTCTTTTATTCAGACAGAAATCCGCCACGGCATTAGCACGCTCATAGGACAGCTCCATATTGCTCTGGTAGCCGCCGTCCGTATCTGTGTGCCCCTCAATAATGATTTCTGCGATGTAATCGCGGAACTGATCCTGGAGCAGCACATCCAGATACATCGGAATAATGTTTTTCAACGTCTCCCTGCTGTCCGCCGTAAGCGAGGAACTGTTATAACGGAAAAGTACATCAGAAGAAAATGTAATGGAACCTGTCTGGGCATCCACTTTCATCGTGGAATTACTGAAAGCGGACTGCAGCGCCCCGATAATATCCGTACGGATTCCGACGATATCCTGAAGTTCCTGCTTCGTCGTCGTCAGCTCCTGTCTGGCACTTTCTATTTCCAAATAGGCGTTATTTAATTCTTCCTGCGTCAAAGCCGCCTGCTCGTAAGCCTGCTGCAATTCCGCTAATGAAGACGCAAGTTCCTCATTGGACTTCTCCAGCTCCGCCTTGGAAAGTTCCAGATCCTCTATCGTCTCGTCTAACCGGCTCTGCGCTGTGCTAAGCTCCAGCCTGGTCTTATCCAGATCATTCGTTTTCTGTCTGTATATGGTAAGAGTAATCGCTATCATCAGAATGAAGATCAGCAGAAGCGCCGCCATCATATCCGAATAAGACTGCCAATAACTGTGCTCCGCAAAAGCTTCCCTGTTCCTTCGTCTATTCTTCATATAAATTCCTCATCTGTTCAAATGTGTATAACCGGCTGCTGATCTCATCGCTCATATCGCTGCACGCATCCGCCAGCATTTTCTTCTGCTCCTCCATCTGCCTTGCAAACAGCTCCTGCCTTTCCATGACATGGGTAAGAGCCTCCTGCACATTGCGGTTTACCTCCACTAACGCAGTAACCGCCTCAATCATCTCCGACGCATTCGCCGCGCTGGCAGCCTGCGACTCTCCCGCTGCTTTCAGTGTACTCCCGAGTTTCTTAAAATCCGTATCCAAAGCGGCCTGCATCTGTTCGGTAAACTTATCTACGATACGCTCCACGCCTGCCGTCTGTTCCATCGCATTGCCTTTCATCATTTCCAGCATCTGCTTTAAGGAATTTGCCATCCCCGCCTGATAAACGAGCAGCGCCGCTGTGCCTTCGTCGTCCTTCCCGGCATAGGGCTGTGCGGTCTGACGGAATACACGCAAAAACTCGGCCAGCGTCTCATAAGCATCCGACATAATGCTCCGGTAAGCAATATTAAACACCAGAGAAAAGAAGATACCATATACCGAAGTGTGAAAAGCCACTTTCATGCCCGAAAGTAAAGATCCCACATTATCGGAGATCGTAAAGATATCGTCACCGCTGAATGCGCCCAGTCCCATGGACAGACCGAGAAACGTTCCCAGAATTCCCAGACCCGTAAGCGTCCCGGAAATCCCGGAATTAAAGAAATTCATGCCCACTCTGTCCAAAAGATCCTCATTGATATATTCCTCCAAGTCACAAGAAGAAGCCGCTCCCCGCTTCGTCTTCGCGCCTTTTACCCGCATACGGTACTGGTTAAACGCATCCTGCAATACTTCCTCCTGAAAAACTTTGGCATTATCCTTGTAATTTCCCCAGAGATTCTTTCCGTTTGCCTCCTTATATTCCTTCTGCAGACGAATCATAACCTCTTCCAGCTCATAAGTGACCCTGTTCAGCCTGCCGAAACTGATGGAAGATATGCAAAAAAGAACCCCTATGATAAGCAGGAACCCGATATTGATCGCCAGATTTACAAAAGAAATATCTTCCCCTGTAAATACGCCATTCAAATAAAGAACAAACGCCACTACGATGGCATATAAAAAATATAGTGCATAATACAGCTTACTCTTCATCCGTACTCCCGTCCTTTTTCCTCTGTTGATACATTATTGTTGCAGTTGTCTAAAAAATTATTCTTATGGTTTATGGCTTAAACCTATCATATTTATTTCCAGTCTACTCCTTCGGCGGCTTCCTGCCATATCCCGTAACCACCGCCGCTACCAGTATCACCATCATACACAGGGAATAATAATTCACAAAAGGCACTGATCCGGGCGCAACCGCATAGCCCTCACCGAACCCTGAGGACAACTGCGCCGGAATGACGCAATGTACCGTCCAAGGCGCCAGAAAACAGAATACACAGCCTGTACAATCCATCAGGTTTGCCCGGCGGTACCTGTTCACGCCCGCTTTTTCTCCGATTTCATTGATCAGATCACCAAGGGCTACTATTGCCACTGAAATTACACCCGTTATCATACTTAATATCCCCACAGAAAGCACGATAGTTGCCTCTGTGCTTCGTTCTTTTTTCGCCAGACGAGCCAGAAGCGCTCCCACATCCTCGAAGAAACCGCTGCATTCCAACACGCCCAGAAGCGCAAATACGCCGATCAGCATTGCCATCGTACCGGCCGTCCCCGTAATGGCTTCTATGATCGCCCCGGACACGGAAAATCCGCCGGGAAATGCAACAAGATCTCCCACCGTATAAATACCGGAAACAAGACCTGCGGCGATTCCGGAAAGAATCCCCCAAGACAGGGCGGTGATCAGATGCTTTCTCATCATACAAAGTGCTATTATCACCACCGGCACCACCAGCATAACCAGGCTGACCGGATTGACCGCACCGTCTGCTGACTCCATAGCCGAACCTCCGTCTGTGGTCTTGGAAAACAGCAAAAATAAAATAAGTGCCCCTGCTGCCGCAGGCAGACTATAACGTGTTCTGGTCTTCACCACAGTTCCCAGATCCGCATGCTGTGTTGCGGAGGAAGCGATAGTGGTATCCGAAATCGGACCTAAATTATCACCGAATGCTGCTCCCGACACGATGGCTCCTATCATAAATTCCGGTGCCGCGCCTGCCATCACGCCCACTGGAAACAGAATCGGAATCACAACAAAATAAGTGCCCACCGAAGTTCCCGTGGCAAACGCCAGCAGGCAGGTAATCAGAAAGGTCGCCGCCACAAACAGTTTCCCAGTAAATCCTGCCGCCACCACATATGCCGCGATTGTCTGCACCGCCCCGCTGGCTGAAATCAGCTTGCCCGAAACCGCCGCCAGTATCACCGCCAGCACGATCACGGCAAACATCGGCTTGCTTAGTCCGTATACCAACGCCTCTCCGTATGCTTTTTCATCCTTTGTAAAAATAACACCCGTCACCAATGCTGCAAAAAACGCCAGTACATATCCATTCACATTGGATTGACTGAACGCAGCCCAAATGATCATCGCAGCGGCAGCTATAAGCGGTGCCATGCTTCCCGCCTTTCCGAAGCGATATTCTATTCGTTGTATTTTCCGGTTCATCTTTATCCTCCTAAATATAATAACAGTGCAGTTAGTAATCACAGCCAATGTCAGTTAGTTAAGAACAAGACCTTGATTCGTCATAGAGGTGTAACCTAATTTTCTCACTAATTTCAAAAAATATATTGACATAAACTTCAAAATGTGCGGCCGCCCTCGTTAC
>JAAVBM010000062.1 GCA_014803505.1 bacterium
CTTCTTCTAATCTAACTTTAATACGTCCATCAACAGCGATACCTTCACCTGTTTTTTCTTAAATTAACAATGGGTTGATATCAAGTTCGTCGATGAAGCTGAAATCGTGAACTAATTGAGATAATCTCAATAGAGTTTCTTGGATTTGATCCATTTGAGCAGGAGTTGTACCTCTAGCACCTTCTAACAATTTGTAAGCTTTAACTGATTTAATCATTTCAGCAGCATCAACATCAGTTAGAGGAGCGATTCTGAAAGTTACGTCTTTCATAACTTCGATAAATACACCACCTAAACCGAACATCATCATTGGACCGTATTGAGGATCTGTTGCGATACCGCAAACCATTTCTCTGTTGCCTTTAACCATTTCTTGAATGATTACACCTTCAAGACCGTCAATAAGTCCTTTTTCAGTTAATTTAGCAATTAAGTCTTGGTATTCAGCTCTTAATTGTTCTTCTGATTGGATATTAACTCTTACACCACCAACGTCAGTTTTGTGAGAAGTTGTTTTTGAAGTCATTTTCATAACTACAGGGTAACCGATTGAATTACCAACTTCTACAACTTCTTCTTCAGTTGTAGCAAAACCTGATTTACATACTCTGATACCGTAAGCATCAAGAACATCAATAGATTCACGAGTAGTTAATTGAGCTCTGCCTTCAGCTAATGATTGTTTAATAATTTGTTTAGCTTTTTCTCTGTCAACATCGTAAACAGGGATTTGACCTTCAGGTCTTTCCATCCATTTTCTTTGTTGATTTAATCTGTTGAATCCATCAGCAGCTTCTTCAGCGTACATAAAGAATGGCATATTAACTTCTAAATCAGAAAGTTTTGTGAAGAAGTCATTTTTAGTCATAAATACGCCGATAACTGGTTTTTCAGGATATTCAGCTTTAATTTCCATAACAGCTTTAGCAACATCGATATCTTTCAAACCTAAGAATGGTAAGTAGATAACCATAATCATATCAACATTTTCGTCAGCGATAACTGTTTTTAATGTTTCTTTGTAGTGTTCGATAGGAGCTGAAGCAATCATATCGATTGGGTTTTTAACAGATGCAGCAGATGGTAAGAAACTTCTAAGTTTTTCTTTTGTAGCATCTGTAATTTGAGCCATTTGCATACCGTTTTCGCAGATAGCGTCAGTAGCCATAATACCAGGACCGCCTGAGTTTGTAATAATTGCAACTCTGTCACCTTTTGGAATAGGGCAGTTAGCAAAAACTTTAGCAGTTGCGAATAAATCTTGTAAAGAATATTCTCTGATTACGCCTGATTGATTTAATAAAGCATTAGCAGCTTTATCAGCACCGGCTAATGAACCTGTGTGGGAAGATGCAGCACTTGCACCGGCAGCAGATCTACCAGCTTTTAATGCTAATACAGGTTTTTTCTTAGAGATTCTTGAAGCTAATTTTCTGAAGTTAGCAGGATTTTGAATTGACTCCATGTAAAGAAGAATTTGTTCAACATCATCTTCATTTTCCCAGTATTCAAGAGCTGTTTCAGCGTTAACATCAGCTTGGTTACCGATAGAAATAAATTGAGCAAAACCTAAGTTAAGGTCTTTAAGGATGTTCAAAATACCGCCACCTAAAGCACCTGATTGAGAAACGAAACCGATGTGTCCACGTTCAGGAAGAGATTCAGCGAAACATCCGTCCATTCTAACTTCAGGATCAGTGTTAACAACACCTAAGCAGTTAGGACCAACGCATCTCATACCGTATTCTCTAACTTTAGCTAATAAAGCTTTTTCAGCTTCAGCACCTTCTTTACCTGTTTCTTTGAAACCAGCTGTGATGATACAAAGACCTTTGATACCTTTTTCGTGGCATTGATCAATTGTATCTAAAACGAATTTAGCGTTAACAACGATAATAGCTAAATCAACTTCACCAGGGATTTCTTTTACTGATGTATAAGCTTGTAAACCTTCAATAATACCGCCTTTTGGGTTTACAGGGTAGATATTACCGTTGAATTTGTATTCTTGTAATCTTTTCATAATGTCAGAACCGATTGTGTGTTCTTTTGTAGAAGCACCCACAACAGCAATGGCTTTTGGTTTCATAATTTTGTCTAAATTACTGTTCATTTTTCGTCCTTTCTTTTTTATAACAACTACTTTTTAATTATTTTTTTTAAAAATTTTTTAATACCTGAAAAAATACCTTGAGTTTTTGATTTCTTATCTGACAAGTAAGTAATTCTGGTTTCACCGTTTTCAAAATAATCTATAATCGCAGGCTCATATTTACCGGTTTCTTGATAATGTTTCATGATTTCAGCAAACGCTTTATTTTGCATTTTTTCATGGCTTACAGCTCTTTTAGGAATGCTGCCAAAACTGATTGCATCAACTATCATTAGTATCCTCCTTGAATCCATTCTCTGACTCTTAGAGTTGCACCTAGTTCATTTGCAATTTGTTCACATTTTTGAACATCAAGTCTTCTGCCTTTGTAACCGTCAACGATTGAAGCTACAGTTTTAATTCCTGCATTAGAGCATGCTTTAATGAATTTTTTTACTTCTTCATATGCACCTTCAAATTTTGGTTGTGAAAGCTCATCATATTCTTCATCTGAAGAGGCATTTAAGCTTACAGAAATCTCATCAACAAGACCTTTTAAATCTTCAACAACATTTTGTTTATATACAAAATTTGCGTGTCCGTTTGTATTGATTCTAATTTTGATATGAGGGTATTTTTCCTTAATATATTTTGCAACTTGTTTTAGAATTTCGAATTTCAGTAGTGGTTCGCCATATCCGCAAAAGATAATTTCATCTGACAGTTGAAATTTGTTTAATTGCTCAATAACATCTGCTGTAGAAAAGTCTTCATTTTCAAGCCATAATTCTTGGCCACATACGTCATCTTTATCTTGTCTTAGGCAAAATATACACTCATTTGTACATCTGTTGGTTAAATTAATATAAATTTTTTTTTCAAGTTCATAAACTAAAATATTTGCCATGTCGTATCCTTTTACGTCACCAATATTATCTTACACACACATTTTTTTTACAAGTAAAAAATGAAATTATATTACAATTAGAATGTATAAAAACTATAGACAATTACCACTTTTTGTCATAAATTAGATGTATGTATGATGATTATAAAAACATTCTGGAAGAATTAAAAACTCATTCGCATTTTAGGGATTTGAAAGATTATGAAGGTAAAGATGAAAAATATATTTACTTCAAAGGGAAAAAACTTTTAAATCTTTCTTCGAATAATTATTTAAACTTTGCGGATAATGAAAAAATTACAAAAGAATTTTTAGATACTGTCGGTACAAAATATTCATTTGGCAGTGCTTCTGCAAGGCTTTTGACCGGAACTTTACCTGTTTATAATGAGTTGGAGAATCTTTTATCAGGCTTATACGGAAAAGAAGCTGCTCTATTATATAACAGCGGATATCATGCAAATGTTGGAATTTCAAGTGCCTTATGCAAAAAAGGAGATGTTGTTTTTTCTGATAAATTAAACCATGCAAGTATTATCGACGGAATGAAATTGTCTGAGGGTAAATTTTTCAGATTCCCGCATAATGATATGGTTGCATTGGAAAAGTTGATTCAACGCGAACGTAAAAATTTTAGAAATGCATTTATCATCACAGAGAGTGTATTTTCAATGGATGGCGATATTGAAGATTTAAAAACGATCGTACAATTAAAGAAAAAATATGACTGCAATTTGATTATTGATGAAGCTCATGCATTTGGGGTATTTGGTAATAAAGGGCTCGGAGTTGCAGAAGAACTTGGAATTATTGATGATGTTGATTTAATTGTCGGAACTTTTGGTAAAGCCGTAGGCTCAATGGGTGCATTTGCTGTGGGGTCAAAAACTTTAATCGATTTTCTAATAAATAAATCGCGTTCATTTATTTTTTCAACCTCATTGCCGCCTATAAATATTGGTTTTACCAAATGGATAATTGAAAACAAGTTTCCTATAGTAACCGAAAAATGTAAGCGAATGCTTTCTATTTCCAAGACTATGGGTAGTGCCAGCCATATTGTTCCTGTTATTGTCGGGGAAAATAAAGATACTGTCGATTTATGTGAAGTGTTATTCCATAATGGATATTTTACGCTTCCGATAAGACCACCGACCGTTCCCGTAGGGACTTCTCGTTTAAGGTTATCTTTAACCTGCGAAATTGTTGAGGATGATTTAAAGATGTTGAGGGAGATTTTAGCAGATGCAAAGTTATTGGTTAAATAAACAAGATAATAATAAAAAACTCATTGTATTCTTTGCCGGATGGAGCTTTGACTTTAATCCGTTTTTGAAAATTGAGTTTGATAATTATGATGTACTGTTTGTTTATGATTATAACGCTATGTCTGTTCCTGAGGATTTGAAACAACTGGAAAAATATGAAGATAAAGTTTTAGTTACTTGGTCTATGGGCGTTTTTGCCGCATATTTACATAAAGATTTGTTTAATGATTTTACTTGTAAAATTGCTGTTAATGGTACAGTTACTCCTGTTGACGATAGATGCGGAATTCCTGTCAAAGTATTTGAACTTACTCTAAAACATTCGCAAAAAGGGTTAGAAAAAAAGTTTTATCAAAACGTATTTTTAACTGAAGAAGATTTCAATATTTATATGCAAAATCCAGTGAACCGCTCTATTGAAAATCGAGTTTCAGAACTTGAAAATTTGTATGATTTGATTAAAAATACAGATGTTCATTATGAAAAGTTTTATGATTTTGCGATAGTGAGTGATTCTGATAAAATTATTCCGCCTGCAAATCAAATAGAAAGCCATAAACAAAATAATGTTCCTGTGGTAATGTTGCATATGGGACATTTCCCGTTTTATAGTTTTTCAAGTTGGAAAGATATAGTAAATGCAAATAGATAATAAACATATAAAAAAGCAATTTGAAAAAAGTATGAAAGATTACGATAAGAATGCCACAGTTCAAGATATGATGGCATCTAAGATGGTAATTGAATTGTCTAAAATTTCGCAGAGATTTGATAATATTTTAGAATTGGGTGTTGGTACGGGGTTATTGACCAAAAAGCTGGTTAAATATATAAATTTCGATAATTATTATGCAAATGATTTGGTAGAAAATTCAAAGATTTATGTTCAAAAAATTATACCGTCTGCAAATTTTTTATGTGGTAATGCTTTGAAAATTAAACCAGCAAGAAAAGTGGATTTAATAATTTCAAATGCTATGTTTCAATGGTTTGATAATATGGAGAAAGCCGTTCAGCAGATTAAGTTTAATATAAGCGATAATGGTATATTGGCGTTTTCAACATTTGGACCTGAAAATTTTAAAGAGTTGAAAAGTTTAACCGGTTTGACATTAAAATACCGCACAAAAGAGGAAATAAGAGAAATTTTAACAAGTGCTGGGTTTGAAATTCTGTATATAGAAGATTTTTATGAAGAATTAA
>JAAVBM010000063.1 GCA_014803505.1 bacterium
CTTTCGCCCCGGCGATGCACCGCGTGATGCTGTCCGATATGATGTGCTGGACGCTGATGCGAACGCCGTCGCCGCCCGCGAGCGTCACCGCCACCACCTGATCGCAGACCGCCTCCGGCACATCAAGAAGCCGCTGCATGAGCTGCTCCACATACCCGAACAGACGCTGCACTACGAAGTCCTTGGGGATCTGCGCGAGCCGTCGCTCCTGCGTTTTCTGCTCGCGCTCGTCCGCCGCCGAAAGGTCGCGCAGGATTTTGGCGTATTTTTCGATGCCGTCCACGCTCGTGTACCGCCGGAGCAGTTGCCCCAGCGTCATTTTCAGCATGTCGCCCGCCGACTGCGCCCCGTTCCCGGACGAATACCCGCCTGCGCGCAGTTCCGCCGGAACGCTCGCAGGGATTTCCGCCCGCGCGTCCGCCGCGCCGGACGCTTCCGCCTCGAATGAGCGCAGGCGCAGGTTCTCTTTGATTTTCGCCTGCTTGCGGTCGAGGTACGCGCGGTTCACGGGATTGTCGGTGTCTAGTTTTTTCGCGCTGTTCTGAATGAGTGTGCCGTTTTTGATCTTGGTGGAGATTGCCGCCGGGGACACGCCCGCCATCCGCGCGAATTCGGACGCGATGACTTCCATGTGGCAATTATATACGCAGATTTTTTAATTTTGCAAGGGAATTTAAATTTTTGTTAAGGCAAGTTTACACTTCGCGCACAGGTAAGCGTCTGGACTAGCCGCCGAATAATTGCGAATGGGGAGGGGGTACTGGCAGTACCTTTTTACTACACAAATACACGCCCGCCACATAATCCGCAAAAACAATCGCCGTAACTCAGGAATTAGTTACAAAACATTTACCTCACACAGAAAAAAAATTTTTGAACATGAAAATTTTTTTTTCCGTATAGACAAACCATATTTTTAATTTTCTGAGTTACGGTGTTTTTTAAATACTCTTTATAATATAAAGAATTAGATAAAAAACGCCACAAAAAACAACAAAAACGCAAAAAATCAAAAAAAAATGCAGTCACTGAATTTTTTTTTGGAAAACATGAGTTTTTAAAAAATCGTCAAAGCACAAACACTATACGTTTACACGTAATTGACAAAAAGGACTTGATTGGCTATTGATTTTGGCATGGGTGATTTTTATCAAGAAGGAATAATATACGACTCCACCGAAAAAAATAATTTCATCACGTCCAAAGATTTGTATGAAAGTTTCCACAATTTCTCCGGCTGGCTCATAGGCTCGCCGAATACCCCTTCCTGCAAAAGTTTCATAATTAAAATCAACCGCACCTTTCCGCAGATGGCGAAGAATTTTTGCAAAAAACGATTCGGGAAAAAACTCAAACAGGGATACAAGTTTTTGCGCTTCACGCCCACGGGCGAAGCGCATCTGCGCGCATTTTTGTTTGAAAAACAAAACGGATTGAATTTCTACCGCCCCTCATAAATCAATCGAACAAATGCTCCACCGCCTGCTTGGTGTCCGCAATGCCCACCAGCCCGTCCTCTATGGACGCGCGGGTGTAGTAGTCGGTCATCTTGTCGTCGGTGTGACCCACGAGCTTGCGCACCGTGTCAATCGGCAGCGTCCGCCGCATCTTGGTCACATACGTAAATCTCAGGGAGTGGGGGGTCAGTTTTCGCCCGGCGGTGTCAATGCCCGCCGCTTCCACCGCGCTTTTGAATATCGTCTCCAAATATTCGCGTCGCAGGGGCTTGTCTTGGTGCGTGAACACGTAGTCGTCGCCCGCCTTGCTGTTTTCCGCCATGTAACTGATAATCCGCTCGAACACCCCATCCGGCAACAGCACAATACGCGTCTTGCGGTCGGCCGCCGAGCCTTTTTTGTTGAAGTCGGTGCGCGTGCCGTCGGCGCGGACAAACCCGTCAATGACCAACGCCTGTTTGTCCGCAATGAACTGCCTAGCCCGCAGTCCGCGCGCCTCGCCAAGCCGCAGACCCGCAAAGACAGAGACCAAAAAGAACAGATAGGCGGTTTCCGCGCTCACCGCCCGCCCGGCAAAGTTTTCCACCACAAAAAGCCGCTTCAGCTCGTCGGATGAAAAGATGTCCGACTTGCCCGGATTCTTGACGAACCGGGGGAAAACCGGCCGCTGCACGTTCACCCCGTGCCACGCCGCCTCGTCGTAAATCTCGCCGAACACCGCCACGTACCGCTTTTTCCAACTGCCGGAACGCTCTGCGGCAACCAGGTACGACGAAACCGCCCGCACGTCCACCTCGCGGATGTCCATGCCGCCCCAGCGCGCAATGATGTCGTCCAGGTAAATACGCGCCTCGCGCATGGTTGCGGGCAGCACAGACTTGCCGAACGCCGCGCGCCGCTTCACGTGCTCGCTGCCCGGCAGGTACATATCGCGGGCAATCTCGCGGATTGTCTTGCCCGCCTCTTCCAGCGGAGGCAGCGCGGCAACGAACGCCGCCGCGTCCGCCATGTTCGTGCAGCCCTTGCATACCCGCTGCCGCTGGATGCCGCGCCCGTCAGTCCACCAGTAGTACCATCTCTTTTGCTTCTTGCCTTTTTTGCCGATTATCGTTTTGCGGAATATTTTGTAGTCCATAATGGTGTATCATTACCAACACCCGAAAAACGCGCCAAAATCAATCCTCGCGCGTCTCACGGGCATTTTTCGCCCTTGCGGGGCATTACGGGTGGCACACCTTGCACGGCTCATAACCCCGCGCCACCGCCTGATCCACGGTGAGTGCCGTCACCTGCTTGGAGCGGGCAATCGTGCGGCACGAGCGCACGTGATACTTTTTGCCCGATGCGGTAACGTATACGCTGCCGGTGGCGGCGGAAACCGCCATGACCACAAGCGCAAAAATCGAAAAAATTGCTATTCGTTTCTTTGTCATTTTTCAGCTCCTTTTTGTTCCAAAAAGTTTTCACGTTCTTGAAGCATCGACTGTATTGTTTGTTCTGCGTCGTCCCCGGATATTTTTTTCCAAAAGCAATAGTCAACAAGCAGCTGCACAATTTCGTCTTCAGTAAGTTGCGAATCCTGAATAATTCTAATCCGCCGACTTTCATTTTTTTTGTTTAAATAAACACTAGAAAAAATGAGGACTACTAATCCAATTATGAGACCGACAATCCCCACCTGAACATTGACGAAGCAAGCGAAAAATGAAAAAACGATAGTCAATACACCAATACCACCAACCACACTACCAGTAGGCTGCGGGACATCAGCAAGGTTTTCATCCTTGTCCTCGGCTATGTTTTTTCGCTTGGCACTGCCACCAAGTTTTGTCCGATAGCGAAAGCCTTTCGCACCAACTGATGCGTAAGCTTTGCCTTTAGCATTGACACCTATCCGCGCGCCTTTTACTCCGGCGGAAACACCCACCCCCGATTTTGAAAAATTCACACGAACAGGACCAATTTTCACCGATTTTCTGAAAGAAAAACCCATTTTTTTACTCCACGCGCACGGCAGTGCAGTCCTTGATGAGCAGATATTGCCCGTCCCGAACCGTGACATATTTTGACCCCTCAAACAATGCGTCGTTGGTAAGTATGCTTCCGAGCGTATTGTACGAATCTTTCTGCACGGCGCAGTAAGTGTTTCCACCGTTGCTGGTCACTTTGTACTCACCAGCGGAAATGTCACGACCAACGCGGTACATTCCTTGCTTAATCGGACTGGCGGGGCTGGCTTCATAGTTTTCTGCGTTCGTGAATTTCGCCGACCGCACCGTGAGATATTGCCCGGCACGAACGGAAACATAGACCGAGCAACCGGCAAGCAAGTCATTCGTAATTATCGAATTCATGCTGCCGGAACTGTCCGTGGCTACCTCATAATACGCCGCGTCGCCCTGCGGCTGTATCAGATACTCACCGGCGGGGATTTCCGCGCCCACCTTGTACATGCCCGCCCTTTTCCATGCGATTTTTGGTGCGGAGACTTTTGCCGTTTCGCTGGTCGTAGATTTTTCGGCATTCTTGACCGAATCCGTCTGCGCCATAATTCCCGCCGCAATGACCCCAACGACAAGATAAATTCCAATCCCAATGAGAATCTTTTTGCCAAGGCTCATTTTCTTTTTTTCTTCACTCATATTTTGCTCCTTGCTGTTTTTATCCCAACAGCGGGGAAATTTACTTGTTTTGTGGAAACGGTATTATCCGACCGTCTGTGCGCCGCTTTTTTTCCGGCAATTTTCGGCAAGACTGGAGACCATGACGCGCGCATTGTCCCGCGTTGCCTTGTCCATGTCTTCCAAATCACGCAAAATATCCGCATATTTAGCAAGCAATGGCATCCGCTCCGTGCCGCTGATGAGCCAGTCAGTCGATACGCCCATATATTGGGCGATTTTGTAGCAGTATTCACCTGATGGCAATGTCTGGCGTTTTCGCCAACCTTGATAAACGCCTTTGGTAATTTCCTTGTCCGTTGCCAACGATACCACACCTTCAATCGTCTGATTGTGAATTCTTGCCCATTCTTTGATGCGGTCAAAAAACTCTGAATACTTCATAGTCTATTATCTAACAAAAAAAAGTAGAAAAAAAGACACTTTTTTACTTGACAATTCAAAAAAACGAGACTATAAAATAATTATGAGTAAACAAAACGAAACTTTAATTGCTCGAACGGTCAAAATTCCGTTGTCTGATGAAGAAGAGCGCGATTTTTCTAACATGCTCAAGAAAACATGGCAGAAAAAGGGCGGTTTTCTGCGGTTGCTCATTCTGCAAGAACTCGCAAAAAGCAAATCGGAAGAACAAAAATGACCGAGGATCAGTTCAACATGGAGTCCATGCGCGTCCAGCTCGCCTACCTGGTGGATGCCGTCCGCAACATGAAGACGGCAGAGCCGGAGCGGCTGCCGGAGTTCATCACGCTGGAGCTGGCGGCAAAGCTCAAGGGCGGCGCGGCGTACAACACGTACAAGACCCGCGTCCACCTCCAGCCCTGCGGCGGCGCGCGCAGCGTCCGCGTTGGCGGGCGCAAGTGCTGGAAAAAGGCGGACGTGCTGGAATGGCTCACCGTGGACGACAACGCCCTTGAGTCGTACCTGCACCAGTTCGGCAGGACGGTCAAGCAATACTGATGAACAAGAAAGCGTGGAATTCCACCGCCTGCACCGTGGACGGGCGGCAGTACGAGTCCATTTTCGCGGCGGCAATCGACTTTGAGCTTGATTACAGCTGGCTTTTTGTGAAATTAAAGAAAAGCGGCGGCAAGCCCGTGCGCATACACGGGCACACCATCGCGCTGCTCCCGGAAGGCGGCAAGGAGACAAAAGATGCATGAATTGAGAGTGTTCGCCTACGACGAATCCGTGCTGCGCACCGTGCAGATTGGCGGCGAGCCGTGGTTCGTGGGCAAGGACGTGGCGACCGCGCTTGCTTATTCAAACCCAAGAGACGCGCTCGCAAAGCACGTTGATGAAGAGGATAAGGGTGTCGCGAAATGCGACACCCTTGGCGGGCAACAAGATTTGACCATAATCAACGAGAGCGGCATGTACTCGCTCATATTCGGCAGCCGCCTTGCGGAGGCAAAGAAGTTCAAGCGGTGGGTCACGTCGGAAGTCCTGCCCGCGCTGCGCAAGACCGGCGCGTACTCCGTGGGCGCGCCTGCGCCGTCCCCGTCAGACCGCACGGAAGCACTCGCCGCACTCGCAAAGTCGCTCGCGGAGGTGCGCCGCCTGCACAAGGCGGGGCTTGTCACCGCAGAGGACGCAAACCGCATGGCACGGTCAGCGTTCGGCATGGCTGGCGCGCCCGTGCAGGACGCACACATCGTGCTGGACGACAGCGAGCTTGCCACGAGCGTCCGCGCGTTCTTCCGCGAGCGCGTCGCGTTCCGCCTGGTCGGCCGCCCCGTCTCATCGCGCAAGCTGTACGAAGCGTGGCGCGAATATTCGGGCGCGCAGAACGTCACCCGCCGCGTGTTCAGCGGCAAGGTGCGCCGCCTGTTCCCGTCGCTCGTGTTCAAGCAGCTGCGCTCCGCCGAGAACGGCCGCCCGGAATGGCACTTCTGCGGCATCGCCCTGCGGCCGCAAAAACAAAGCAAAGAGAAACAAACACAAGTGGAGGCAAACGAATGATTATCACCATCACCAACGGCAAGGGCGGCACGGGCAAGACAACGCTCGGCACGTTCCTCGCCGAATGGCTCTACGCGCACGGACAAAAAGTCCTTGTCGTGGACTGCGACCCCAACTGCTCGATCAGCGAGATTTACGGCAAGGTGCTGTGCGACCGCACGAGCCGCCAGCTGCTATCCGGCAAGGAGACCGAGCCGTACACCCTGCGCACGTCGGAATCCGGCGGCGAGCTTGCCATTATCCCGTCGGACTTGGAACTTGACATGCTCCAGAACATCGCCGACCTGCAACTGCGGACGCAAATCCGCAAGCAGGGGCTTGCCGAGCGGTACGACTTCATCCTTATCGACCCGCCGGGAACATGGAACGCGCAGACACGTAACGCCGTGTTCGCCGCTAACAGCGTCGTCATTGCCGGTAAATGCTCCCCGCTCGACTTCGCCGCCACGTCCAACTACGTCGCCAAATTGCAGGATTGCTGCCTTGACGCGGACGTGACCGTCGTCTGCAACGGCTACAACGCCGCAAGCGACCCGGACGGAATTTGGCCGCGCTACCAGGCCGCGTTCGGCGACTTCCTGCTCGCCACGCCCGTCCCCAAAATGAACAGCCTCAAGCGGCTCGTCGAGAACCCCGGCTACCACATCCGCGCCGACCTCTCCGACCGCCTGCTGCCGTTCGTCACCGCCGCCACC
>JAAVBM010000064.1 GCA_014803505.1 bacterium
TGCCATTAGAGCTTTTACTGAGCGAGCATTTTCTTTAACTTCTTCATCAAAACCTTCTGAAGAAATAGCTCTTTCTAATATTCTCATAGCTTCTTCTTTATTTTCTAAAGAAAGTAATTCATTGATTGTGCTCATTGCAACGATAGTTGACATATCGTTGATACCTTTACCTCTGTTTTCAATTACAACAGATAGAGAATCGTGTTCGTTTCTTTTGACTAAAGCACGAGAAGTTAATTCTCTTACTTCATCAATTGAAGAATTTGTTCCGATTTCTTCCAATACTGCAACTGAATCTGGGCTAGGGTTGATTGTTAATGATTCAATAATATCACTAACTTTATTAAAACTTTTCATATTTTTTACGTTGTTATCCATTTTTTAATTCCTCCCTTAAGCAACCATCATCATTTCTGCTTCTAATACTGATAGTGCATTTTGGAACATTGGTTTTACCTCTGAATGAGGATCCATTTTTGACATTTTTGAAATACTGTTTTCGTGGCTTTTGCCAAAGAATGAAGTTATATCTCTAGCTAGTAATTCTTTTGCTGCTTCAGCTGCACCATCAACTTTAATTTCGGTATTACCGATTTCTTGAATTCTATTCCAAGTGTTAACAAGGCTATCTTTCATTCTGCCATATAATGCTTTTATTGACTCGATTCCTTCTGCAAATCTGCTTCCAAAATCGTTAATTGAACCTACAAATGTAGAATAAATTCTTTTTGAATGAGCACTAATATTACCTGTAAAATTTATATTTTTCATTTCTTTTGCATTACTTGATTCAAAAACATCTTCTGTTAAAATATTTTTTTGAAAATTAGACGCTGCAAAAGGATTGCTTGTTCTTGCAACATTTTGTTCTGTTACGCTCGTATTGAAAATACGATGGCTTAACTGATTGATTTTTTCAATTGCTGACATATATTAAACCTCTTTCTTATGTGTCCACTTATCCAGTCTAGCATAGTATATAAGATTTAAATCAACCTTTTGTAGGATTTGTGCTAAAATAATAATATGGATTATAAAAATATTAAAGAATTAATAGCTGTTATAGCAAAATTACGTTCTCCAGAGGGTTGCCCTTGGGATAGAGAGCAAACACATTCATCATTACGCCCAAACATGTTGGAAGAAGCTTATGAGGCAGTTGATGCGATTGATGATAATGATATGCCGCATTTGAGAGAAGAATTAGGTGATGTCTTATTGCAAGTTCTTTTACACTCTCAAATTGCTTCCGAAAATGGGCATTTTTCGATTGAAGATGTTGCTGAAGAATTAAAAAACAAGCTTATACATCGCCATCCGCATGTTTTTGGAAATGCAAAAATTGATAATGCTGATGATGTAAAAATTGCTTGGGATAAATTGAAAGCTGAAGAAAAAACTCACAGAAAATCTGCAATGGATGGAATTTCTCGTAGTCAAGCAGCTTTAATTTCTGCTCAAAAAATTTCTAAGAAAGCTGTAAAAACTGGATTTGAATGGCCAAATGAAGAGTCTTTATATGCTTGTATTATGTCTGAATTTGATGAGTTCAAACAGGCTAAGCTTGAAGGTGATAAAGATCACATGGAAGAAGAATTTGGAGATATTTTATTTGCAACGGTAAATCTTGCTCGTTGGAATAAGATTGATGCAGAACAAGCTTTACTAAAGGCTAATAAAAAATTTGAGATGCGTTTTCGTAAAATGGAAGAACTTGCAACAAAACCGTTGAATGATTATTCGTTTGAAGAATTTGATAATCTTTGGAAACAGGCTAAAAAATCTTTATAATTCGGTTAAGCGTAAATTCTGAACCAGCTTAGAGTAACAGAGGTAAATAATGAAAGATGTTCAAAATACACAAGATAATAGAAATGTAGATATACAAAAGGTTGGAATTAAGCATATAGAATTGCCTTTGACAATTCAACGTAAAAATAAATCAGATAAAGTTGTCTATGCAACGGCAAGAGTTTGTGTATCTTTACCAAGATCATATAAAGGTACTCATATGAGCCGTTTTGTCGAAGTTTTAAATGAATGGCGACAAAGAAAGCTTCTTGGTGTTGATATTAAAGGTTGTCTTGAAAAAATTATTAAAACTCTTCAAGCTCAGAGTGGTGAACTGGAATTTAATTTTAAATATTTTATAGATAAAAAAGCGCCGGTTACAAACCTTTCTGCACCAATGTGTTACGATTGTTCGTTTGAAGGTAGAATTGATGGTGATGATTATAAATTTGTTTTGGGAGTAAAAGTTCCGGTTACAACTTTGTGTCCTTGCTCGAAAGAAATTTCAAATTACGGTGCTCATAATCAGCGTGCAATGATTTCAGTTAAAGTTTCTTATGATGAAAATGAACATATTTGGCTTGAGGATTTAATTGAATTGATTGAATCCTGTGCTTCTTGTCCTTTGCATCCTCTTCTAAAACGCCAGGATGAAAAGTTTGTTACAGAACAAGCTTACGAAAATCCACGCTTTGTCGAAGATGTATTGCGCGAAGTTGTTGTTAAATTAAGAAATCATAATGCAATAAATGAATTTGAAGTTGATTGCGAAGCTTTCGAAAGTATCCATAATCATTCTGCATGGGCTTATCAAAAAGAAACTAATTCTTAATTTATAGGGATTGATACTCCGACATTAATACTTGTTGTACTTGCATTAATTTTGGTTGCATCATATATTTGTCCTTCTACAAATATGCTGGCTTTACCAACTTTTTGAGATACTCCGCCAAAAATACCGCCTTGAGTTGAAGTTTCTCCGGTTTTGTAATTTACTTTTGTTGCAACATAAGGAGTTGCATATAAATTTGTTTTTTCACCAACAGGAACTGTAACCGTTGCAGGTTGAATTCTAAATTGGACAGTTTGGGAATTTTCCCCTAAGTTGTTTCTAACTCTAAATCCGCCGGAAACAATACTATCGCCATATGGAACTGACCCTTTTACATCAAGAACAGCATTTGCAGGTTTACCATCAAAAGATAATCCTATTCCTGTATATGTACCTACGCAGCCGGAACCTGCTTTGAAGCTGTTTTCAACCCCAACAGTAGTAAAATTTGTTCCGTCGCATTGTTGAAAAGTGGATGCTGAAACTTTAGTCGTCGGATTAATTGGCATAATATTTCCCCGTAGTTATCCCCTTATATTTATATAAAGTATTAGTAGGGTTAAAATATGCTATATTGTAACAATTTATTAAATGTTTAGGATTTTTCGATAGTTACTTGTTCTATTTTATTGTTATTTATAAAATTATTAAATTCTAAAACATTATTGTTTATATCGTCAATATCTGATAAATTATACCTTCCTGAGGATTCAACAGAATATACTTTTATAGAGTTATTGTCTTTTTGAAGGATTACAAATTCATGGACAGCAGAGAAAGGTCTTGTTACTGCTGCAGTCACTCGTCTATATCTTCTGCTGATTGACATTATATTATGTTCAGCTCGAATCACACTGCTCAGTTCAAATGATTTATATTTATTATGTCCGTATAAATTTGTTTGTTTTATAGTGCAAAGATTATTTTGTCTCGAGCAGGTTAAACTAATTTGATTTGTATAAGTTGAAAACCATAGATAAACTGCAAGTATCATTGCTAAAATCATGAGGAATATGAACTGTTCGACATATTCCTCATATAATTTTTTAATCTTTTTAGTTTTATTTTTTATCTGTTGTTTTTTTATATTATCTAAATATTTTCAAGCAATTTATCAGCCAATTCAGTTTCAAGTGTTCCATTTAAGGCTTTTGAAACTTTTTGAAGTTTTTTAGCAATAATTTCCATGTTATCAGTCCAGATGAAATTATCTTGAACATATTTTTCAGCTTTGTTGAAATCTCCATCTATTTGAATTCTAACAATTTCTGCTAACATTTCTTTTGCAATTGGCACAACTTTGTCAATGTTAACATGGATTTTGCCATTTTTAATATCATAAGCTCCTCGTTCAGCAAAGTATTTATTTTGCATAACTGTACGAACTCTGTGAGCTTGTGATAGGGTTGGTTTTGATTTGAGGAAATTATCAGCTATGGTTGTTACAATGATTTGAAGTCTTTGTTCTTCTGTATACATACCAAGTTCTGTTAATAAGTCAACAAATGCTAAAGCGCCCATATCAGCTTTATTTTCTTCTATAATATTTCTGTATTTACCAAGCTTTTCACTTCCTTCTTTTGGTCCAAGAGAATGAGCATTTTCGTGCCCAATTGTAAACCAGTGATCAGCTTCGTCAAGATAATATTTATGTTGTTCTTTATCTAAAATAGTATCAAGTCTTTCTTGCAATTTAGATTTATCACTTACAAATCTTATTTGTCGGTGGTAAACATTTCTTCTTCCGCCGCCTATAGTTAGGGATAACTTGTCAGAATTCGGAAGGTTTTCGGCTAGGGTTATACCGCCTCTGTATTCTCCTACATCTCCTGATGCCATAACCATATCAACATCAACCATTGTTTGTTGAGCATCTGCTTCAGCTGAAATTGTTTGTTCGTATTCATTGCTGTACGGCATATTTTCTGCAAGTGTTGGAAGATATTTTTTTATAGCCATAAGAGCTTCTGTACCTTCTTTGTTTACGATACCAACTCTGCCGCCAAGAAAATCTTTTGGTATTGGAGAAATGCCATGTTCTTTTAATAAAGTAGATAATTCTTCATTTTCTACAATTGTTCCGGTCATTTCGTCTTCATAATTCTCTCTTGTGATAGTGAATTCAAGAGGTGTATCTTGAAGAGTTGCCCATTTTTTATCTGCATAAGCATCCAACATTGGATCTGCTGTGCGTAGAGCTTTAGCTTGAAGTTTTAAAAATTCGTTAAAATCATTATTTGTAGAAACTTCAGCTGCTTTATCAAGTTCATCTGCCATTTTTTCAAAATCTTTATGGAAATAATCAATATAATCAATACCTGCGAGATCTTCTGCTGCTCTTACTACAATTGAACGTTGAGTTAATATACCTTTAACATCTTCAACTTTACCTTCGTTAAGCATTCTTATAAGAACATTGTGAAATTCTTCTTTTGATAAATTCTCAGGATAAACGCCTTTTCCGGGTTTTTCTTCAATATCTTTGATTAATCTTATCGGATTTGACATTGTATCTATAGCATTGATTCCTTTTTGTGCATCAAAAAGAATTTTTGTTAATTCAGCTTGTTTATTTCCGTTTTTGATTTCTTCTTCAAGAAATTCTTTAACTTCAAGATTGTGTTTGCAATCTATCTGCATATTAATTTTTTCCAGAATTACAGCAGCTTTGCATAAATGTACTAAAGCTTTTTTATCACCTTCTGCAAGTGCCAGATATTCAGGTGCGTCAGCTTTTAAAAATTTTTTTGTTATCAAATAATCTTTATGTGTTCGTTTTTCTAATTCTTTTAGTGATAAATTTAATTCAAATTTAGGCATTCTAAAGCTCCTTTTTATTATTATTTAAACGGTATATTTAGTATAACATTACGAAAATTATAATACAAGAAATAGAGAAAATTTTATTTATGGTATGTTTCGCCTTTTATAATTTTAAAAGCTCGATAAATCTGTTCAACGAGAATCAGTCTTGCAAATTGGTGTAGGAATGTCATTTTTGACATACTCATTTTTAGGTCTGCACGAGCTGAAACATTCTTTCCTATTCCGCAAGATGAACCTATAACAAATACGATTTCTTGCACGCCGTCGTTAGTAAGGTCTTCAATTTTTGATGCAAATTCTTCGCTTGAAAATTGTTTCCCGTTAATTTCCATTGTTATAACAAAATCAAGCGGTTTAATATTTGATAGGATTTTTTCTCCTTCTTCCAGTAGAACCTTTTCTGTAAGATTTTCGTCTTTTATTTCGATTGGGCTAAGCTCTAATATTGATACAGAAGCATAAGGAGTTAAGCGTTTTAGGAATTCATCAATTCCTTCTTTTAAAAATTTTTCTTTAATTTTTCCTAATGCAATAATTTTAATTTTCATAGCTGACCGTTTTTTAAACTTCCTGAGTATTTTCAATATATACAGATCTTGAAGGGAAAGCAAAATCAATATTGTTTTCTCTAAATTTTTCAATTACTTGTTCTAAAAATTCACCGCGTACTTTTAAAAATTTATCATACGAACCTGTTTTTACATAACCCCTAAATCTGATATTTATTGAGCTTTCGCCAAGATCATGTATGGCTACAGTGAATTCGTTATGAATTTCTTTGTGCGTTGTGGCAAGTTCTTTTAAAATGTTTTGAGCCAATTTTATTTTATTATTGTCAGTAGAGTAAGTTACTCCAAATGTTATGTTAATAAGTCGTTTCTTTGCTTGAGAAACATTTGTTATGAGTGCATTTGCAGCTATGTTGTTTGGTATGCTTATTAAAAAGTTGTCAAGATCTCTTATTTTTGTAGAGCGAATATTGATATCTTCAACATAACCTTCGATGTTGTTGATTTTTACATAATCACCTATTCTGTATATGTGATCGGAAAGGATTTCAAAGCTTCCAAAAATGTTAGCCAGGGCATCTTTTGCCGCCATGCCTACTGCGATACCTCCGATTCCGAAACCTGCAAGTATTGATGATACTGAGTATCCTTGACTTTGTAAAAATCCTGTTATTGCAATAAAAATAATAACTGCTTTTAACAGTTTCATTAGTATTGGCAAAAATCTTAATAGTGGTGAATTTGATTCTTGTGTTTTTATTTTCTCTATTATTTTTTTATCTACTGTATCGATAACTTTAAATAAAATTAGAATTAACGCTATATTTATTGCAATTGCGATAAGTCCGGCTTCCCATTTTGGCATAATTATGTCCCCCGTTTATTTAATTATAAAATATAAACATTTATATGATAGGTTATGTAAATATTTTATAAAAATTTTTACTTTTTTATCATGCCTGCTAAACTATTATATATGTACGTGTTCACAGAAAAAGATAAAGGAATTACTGCCGTTGTTATAATTTTGGCTTGTTTTTTATCAGGCGTTTATTTTGCAAAATTTTATCAACCGCAAAATAAGACTAAAGGGATTTATAAGCAAGCATTAAAAGATTATCAAAATGGAAATTATTCAAATGCTTATTATCTCTTTTCAAAAGTAAGTAAAACTTCTAAGTTGAAGCCTGTTGCTATTTATAGGCAGGCGCTTTGTGCAAAAGCTTTAGGGGATAAAGATTCGGAATTAAGACAATATCAAACATTGTTTCAGAGTTATCCTAATTCGAAATTGAGTATGGAAGCTAAATATCAAGCTGGTCAGATACTACTTGATGAAAACCCAAGATTAGCTCAAAAGTATTTTAATTCTGTTGCCGGAGCGGATGTTCCTGAAGATTATAAAATTGCTTCTAATTATTATAAGGCTAAAATTACAGCCTCTAAGCTTCGTTATTCGGGAAAAGTTCTGTCACGTTCAAAAATGAAAGAGATAGAAACTCCTTTTAGAGATTATTTAGAAAAATATTCCGATGGGCGTTTAGCCGTTAATGTTGCTAATAATTGGACCAAATTTAATCCGAATTTAAAACCAAAGGATGCGGTTTTAATAGCAAGAGCGTATTATTTAGCCGGACTTGCTTCTGATGCTGAAAAGGTTTTGGAAAAGGTTAATGTAAAAAATAGTTGGGCTGTAAGAGCTTCTCTTGCTGCTAAAAAAAATGATCAGGAAAAAGTTAATAGTTTGGTTGAAGAGGGTGTTTCCAAATATTCTGAATATGCAGATAGAGCGGATTATAAACGTGCAATTGATGATTATTTGAAATTGAATAAGCCTTCAAGGACTGCAATATTTGGGCTTTTTGAGAATGCAAAAGGTAATGGTAAGGATTATATCTGGAATTTAAAGTGTGAGCATTCTCCTAGTTCTGAAAAGTATTCTTGCTATAAAGATTTGTATATAACTTATCCTAAGAGTGAATATTCTCCTACAGCATTAGAAAAAATGATGTTAGACAGAATAAAAGCTAAGGATTATGCTAATGCTCGAGCGTTGGGTAAGCAGTTTATATCAAAATATCCTGACTCTGAGTATATTCCTGAAATTTTATTCTGGGTTGGAAAAATGGAGCTTCGTTATAATTCTCTTGAAAATGTAAGATATTTCCAGGAAGTTATAAATAAATATCCTGATTCTTACTATGCTTATCGTTCGTTTTGGATATTGAAAAGCCTTGGTTCTGCCGTTATTCCTGCAAATCTGGATTATAAACCTGTAGTTTATCCGTACCGTTATCCTTCTCAAAATGATATTTTATTCCATTTAATGCTTGTTAATGATTATGAAATGATGTCAAAATTAACAAAAGATGATTTTATTAAAAGTTGGGTTGAATATGAAAAAGGAAATTATGCAGTATCTGCTCATTTAGCTCAAGATGCAATGGCTAAAATGACTGTAAAACCTGTGAAGTCTGATTTGCGTTGGCGTCTTGTCTATCCGCAAAATTATTATCGTCAGGTGAAAAATTCTGCTGCAGAATATAAAAATAATGACGCATTGATGATGGCTATTATTCGAGAGGAAAGTTTCTTTAATTCCGAAGCTCAAAGTGGTGTTGGTGCCATTGGTTTAATGCAGTTAATGCCTGCAACAGCCCACGATATTGGGGCTAAATCAGGAATTTCATTTAATACCAGTCATTTATTTAATCCTGAGTTGAATATAAAAATAGGTAATTTATATTATTCGACAATAAGAGGTATGTTGGAAAATAAAGATGTTTCCGCAATAGCCGCTTATAATGGTGGTATTGGTTCTGTCACTCGTTGGAAATCTACTCTTAAGTATTCCGATACGGATGAGTTTGTTGAACAAATTCCTTATGATGAAACTAAAAATTATGTTAAAAAAGTGTTCCGAAGCTATTGGAATTATACAAGAATTTATCAAAAGTAACTAAAAATCATTCGTTTGATTTATTACTTTTTTGAAGGAAGTGCTAAAATAAAGACTATGAAAAAGATTTTACTAATATTAACAATACTAATTATAAATTTGATTATCGCAAATCCCAGTCACGCGATAAAAATAGGTTTGCTTACTGAAGTTGATCAAGCAGGTATCGGTACTAATGTTAATGGACGTATGATTGATGTTCATACTAATAAAACAGTTTGTACTGCCGATGCTATGAAAGGTTATGTGCTTGTTCCTTATAAAAATGAA
>JAAVBM010000065.1 GCA_014803505.1 bacterium
CGGCAGTGACGCAATATTCATAGATTCAAAATCTCCTGCTACGTTTGGTGATTTGACAATGAACTTTTCTGCTTCTGGTGATAGGTTATATACTAATACAACGGGTGTGCCTAATTATGGAAGTTATAGCTATGCACAAAGAACCTATAGCGACGGCTATGTGTCTGCAGGTGGATGGTATTGTAACGGACAAGGCGGCAGCACCAGAAGATATGTAACTATTGCCAATGTACATGCAGGTGATAAGATTGTTGCTTACATGGGCATCACTCAGACTTCAGACTCCCAGTTCTTCTTTGAGAGACAAGGAACGGGAGCGGTTCAGAAAGATTCTGTTGATGCTAAGATCGGTGCATTTGAAAAGTATGAGTTTGTTGCACAATATGATGGTACTTATAAGATATATGAAAACAACCTCGGTAAGCCGATGTATCATAGATTTAAGAGAGTACCGGGCGTAGCTGTGAGCGGTACTATTGACTTAAATAGAAACAATATTACCGGATATGGTTTGAAATTTGTAAACCTGACTACCAAAACGGAAACTGTGGCTACTGTGGCAGAGGACGGAAGTTTTACCGCAACCCTTGGTGCAGGTTATACCTATAGAGCCGTAATGACGGGAGTAGCAGGATATGGATTTACAGCTGAAAGCAGCAATAATATCCGGACAACGGACGCAGAATCGCTTACTGGTAAGACAGGTGTGGATCTTGTAGTTGAGACTAAGGATACTTATCTCTACTCCGGAAAAATTAAAGGCTTTGATTCAAATTATGGTAAGCTCAGTAATCTGAAAATAACCATGACTCCTCCTAAAGATTCGGATTCAAATGAAGTTGAACTGAATATCGATACGGGGAAAATGGAATTCAGTGCAGATTTAGAGCCAGACGTGGAATATAGCCTTGTAATGGAAGGTGTTAATGATTATGAAATATCTGCACCGACCGTTGTAGTCAAAGAGAACGAGAATACCAGCTATGAAAACAGAACTATTACTGTGGCATTAAGGCCCAAATACGAAGTTGCCGGAGGTTTCATTGGTCTGGATGGGACAACAGTCACATCATTGACTTTCACAAATACGGCTGATAATTATGCGTATATGGCAACAATTGAGGATGACGGATATTCCATTCAATTACGGGATGGCGAATATCTTGTAACTGCAACGGTAAGTAATTATAGCACTAAGACTCATGTAGTTGTAAATGGCGGTGCAGTAAGCAGAGATATCCTATTTGTATCTACTGCAGCTAAAAATAAGATTCCTGCTAAATCAGATATCTATGTGGGTTATCCGAATAAAGCTGATAATTATGCAACTGTAAGCGAGGCTGTGGAAGCTGCAGAACTAATGGATAGAACTGCAGATGAGGAGCATCGTGTTACAATTCATATTGCTCCCGGAACCTACAGAGAGCAGATTATTATCAATGCTCCTTATATAAGTTTTGTAAATGACGAGCCTGATGAGGAAGTTTTACTGACTTGGTATTATGGCATCGGTTACAAATATTATAGTACGGCATCAAGTAAATTTTATGATGCTGAGGATGCGTATGATAAATATGATAAGAATATAGCAGACAGATGGGGATGTTCAGTACGTGTACAGAGTGCTGCTACGGCTTTCCGTGCAGAAGGCATTACCTTTGAAAGCTCATTTAACCGTTATATAACGGATGAAGAGCTTATAGATGGTGTAGAAGTTTCCGGTACTGAAAGCATCAGGTTTGTAAGAGCTTATGGCGCGGATGTTCAGAGTAAAGATGCAACGGAACGTGCCACAGCATTGGTAGTTGAAGCAGATAAGGCAGAGTTTAAGAACTGTGGTTTCTATAGCAGCCAGGATACTCTGTATACACAGGGAGCGCATATATATTTTAAGAACTGTGTAATTGAAGGACAGACGGACTATATATTCGGAAGCGGTAACTGTATATTTGATGCCTGCGAATTGAGCTGGAAAGGTTACAGTACAGGTAGCAGTGCCGGATACATAACTGCAAACAGACCTGTGTCCGGAGATGAGGGATACCTGTTCAGGAACTGTACCATTACGGCTAACAGTTATAATAATCTGACAGTTACACCGGGTTATTTCGGCAGACCTTGGGGTGGAGATGCCAAAGTTGCATTCGTTAATACCAAACTGCAAAATTTGAGTGTTCTTGATGCAGCGGGCTGGTACAAAATGAATGGAGAACCGAAGGATGCAAACTACAAGGAATACAATACCACTTCCTTAGATGGCAAGGCTGTTGTTACGACCAGCAGACAATATGCTGTAATTGACGAAGATGCAGCGAATGCGCTTACGCTTTCCAAATACTTCGGAACCTGGAAACCTGAATATTATACGGCGCCAAATACGACAGGAGCAGTTTCAATTAGCGGAGGTCTGACAATATCAGATAATGGTGATTCGAATGTGCCGAAACCGGGACATACGTTGACAGTTAATTATTCTCTCGGGGATGATGATGAAGACGATGTTTCCGCTATCAATTGGTATATTGTAGAATATAATGAAGATGGAACTGAAAAGACCACAACGCTTGTTAAGTCTTCTACAGCAATTGTGGATAAGACATACAAGATTACGAAGGATGCAGTAGGCAAATACATCAAAGTAACGGTTACGCCTGAGACACTTGACGGAAGAACCGGAACGGCAGTATCTGCTACTACGTATGACTGGTCGAGTGGAGGTAAAAAATGTCCTGTACTAGATGGTTATGAGGATCCTTCATCGGGCTCAGGAGGCATTACACTGGGTGAGGGTGTCAATATCTTCCTGGCAGGAGATTCTACAGTGAAGGATTATTCGGCAGCCGGAATGTATAATGGTGGAAAGGCACAGGATCTTGGTTCATGGGGCGAATTCCTTCAGAGCTTTTTCAATGAATCAGAAGTAAAGATTCAGAATTATGCAAATGGTGGAAGAAGTACCAGAAACTTCATTAATGAGGGTTCACTTAAAAAGATTGAGAATGCGATAGGCGAAGGAGATTATCTCTTTATCCAGTTCGGGCATAATGATTCTTCGAACTCTAATGAAGATCGCTATGTTCCGGTCGGTACACCTACAAACGGTATCTATCCGACAGACCCAGGAACTCTTGTTGATGGTAAGTATCCCGATTATACGAGTGGCGGTGTTGCTAATAGCGCTGCAACAGGAACATACAAATGGTTCTTGCAGCAGTATATAGATGTGGCAGTTAGTAAAGGGGCAATTCCTGTAATTGTATCACCGGTAGCCAGACAGTATTATAATGATAGTGGAGACGGAAAAATAAAGCCGCACCATGATGATAATACATCGTCAAATAATGCTTATGTTACAGCGGCATATCAGATTTATGAAGATAATAAAGATGATGGCTGTTTATGGATTGATGGCTTTACGCTGACTAAGGATCTCTTTGAGGCCGCTTATGAAGCAGATCCTGATGCATCAGGGAAAACAAGTAACTATGGGTTACAGGTTATGGGCAGTGGCGGAGATTCTACCCACAATAATAAGCTGGGTGGTATGATTGAAGCAATGGCTATTGCATCTGCTATCCAGAATCTGAACAAAAATATTTCATATGCAGTTAAAGCTCCCAGTCAGGTGAGGGGCGCTACGACTGATGGTGCTACTGTATTTAGTATAGATGGAAGCAGTAAGCTTACAGCATATGATATCCTCAGTGATTATGCAAAAAGTGCTCCATATTGGGAGAAGATTGGTCAGGAGATGATAACTGCTATAAGTGCGAAAGCCGGAGAGCTCGCTGATAGTAATATCGGCGATGACGTTACTGCAGCGCCTAAGGCTGAAGCAGTTACGGAAGAAGATGATGACGGTAAGCTGACAATAACGGTTACACTGACATGCGATACTGCAGGAAATACGATTTATTATACTACAGATGGTTCAGACCCGAAGAAAAATGAGGATAAGGAAACTTATGAGAATCCTATTGTAATAACAGAAGATACGACTCTAAGGGCATATGCGACAGCAACGGGTAAGAAAGACAGTAAAGGAGTGACTTTTGAATATTCAGTAACTCCTATTGTAGATAAGCCTACGGCAAGTGAAGATGACGGAGCCAGAATACCGGCAGGCACAGTGATTACTCTTTCTGCAGCTGAAGGAGCGGTTATTCGTTATACGCAGGGAAATAATCCGGAAGATCCGACTATCTACAGCCGCAAGTATAGCAACGGAATTACGGTTAGCGCTGACACCACAATTAAAGCAATTGCAGTAAAAGGTGGCGTAAAGAGTGAAGTCGCAGTCTTCAAATATACAGTTTATACTGATACTTCCTCTATAACAGTGAATAAGCCTACGTTTAATCCTGCGCCTACAGAAGAGAATGTAGCTCTAAACACAAAAGTAACATTGGAAGCAGAAGACGGAGCTGTTATTTATTATACGCAGGGTAAGAGTCCGGAAGATCCAACAACTGGTAATGCTGATATTTATGATGATGAAGGAATTATTATAAATAAGACTACAACAATAAAAGCAATTGCGGTAAAATCCGGTAAAGCAAGTGAGATAGCTAGTGCAACATATAAGGTTCAGACTGTAAAAGCGCCTGAGGCAACTCCGGCTGAGGGTATTATTGATGGAGCAATCAGTGTCACTCTTGAAAGTGATGAGGACGCTACGATTTGGTATACAACGGATAGGAAAGATCCTAGAACAAGTGATAGCAGGAGTGAGTATAAGAATCCAATACCAATATCAGAAACTACAACAATAAAGGCATATGCTGAAAAAGAGGGATATGCAGATAGTGATGTTGTTACGTTGACTTATACAATGAAGGGCGATGTGCCGGTTGGATTCAGTACAGACCCTTACTTCAATATCACAACTCCTCATCCGACCAATACACTTGAGGTTAAATATGAGTTGGATACAGAGGGTGACGATATCTCTACAATTAAGTGGTATGTAGGTACGGAAGAAATAACTGCAAATGCTGACAGCCATACCTATGTAGTTAAAGAAGAGGATATAGGCGAGGTAATAAAAGCAATTGTAACTCCTAAGGTCGAAGGTGCCAAGGCAGGAACTGCCAAAGAGGCTGTATCCGAGGCGGTAAGTGCAGGTCTCGGAAAAGGAAGTGGTCTTGAACTCATTCTGGCAACGACGGAATACACCTACACCGGAAGCGCAATTATACCTGAATACAGCGTAACCTATGATGGGGTACCGCTTGTAGAGGGAATAGACTATACAGTTAAATTCAGCAATAACGTTAAGGTATCTACAGACAAGAGTAAGGCTAAGATTACTGTAACAGGAAAAGGCAACTTAAGCGGTAATACGTTTGAGAATTTCAATATTACGAAGAAGAGCCTGGATAAAGAAGATACTGAAGGCGCGGGAGCAGTACAGGGCGATAAGGTAGTTGTTGTTGCAAACTCCAAGGCGTCACCGGTACTGATCTATAACGGTATTAAACTTGGAACCAAGGACTATGAGTTTGTTAAAGCTGCTGATAAGAGCAAGAAGTGGAAGGCTGGCGAGACTGGCACTATAGAAATCAAAGCCAAGGCTAACGGCAACTTCACAGGAAACCGTACTCTTGATGTAGTAGTAGTAGCTAAGAACAATGACAGCAAGCTTGTAGTTAATCTTGATAGCAAGGCTAATAAGGATTTGTATTACAACGGCGGCGTGGTGCATCCTAAATATGAGGTAACCAACAAGAAGGGCGCTAAGGATTTGGTAGAAAATGAAGATTATATCATCTCCTTCCCGGATGAAGAAGTAAGCTCTGCGGGCAAGAAGACGTTCACGGTTATAGGAACCAGCGAAAATTGCGTGGGAACCGTAACTAAGAGCTACACTGTAAAACCGGCGCTTAAGACTGGAACCTTCAAGGTTGAACTGAACGGAACTGATATAATTAAGAACAAGCAGGAAGTTGACTTCGTAAGTACGGGAGCTGTATTGGATACAAAGAACATTAAAGTCACATATGTTGTGAAAGCTGCAACCGAGACCGAACAGGCTGTCGAAAGAACGCTTACTCTCGGAAGTGATTATAAGATTACCTACAGTGGAAACAAGAAGGTAACTGACAATGCCAAATTCACCATAACGGGACAGGGCAACTACAAGGGCGTGAAGCTATCGGGAACATATAAAATTAAGGCTGCCACATTGAGTTTAGACACAGAGGGCGCAGCAGGAACTGTTGAGGTTATAGTTTCCGACAAGATATATACTTCACCCAAGATGTATAAATCAACCCCATGCGTAATTGAAAAAGCAAGCGGAACAGTGCTTAAATCATCTAACTACAAAGTAGAGTACTTTGATGATAATAACGGTCAGCCAAGTACAACAAAGATGACAAAGGCAACGGCAGCTGGCAAAGTGGTATGGGTAAAGATTACCGGAAAAGGCGGATACACTGGCGATGTTTCGGCAAAATATACTGTTAAGCAGGGAGATCCAAAGAAAGACCTTTCTACAGCGACGATATCATTCTATGAGACATCGAAAGATACCAAAGCGGTGAAGGCAATGAAATATACCGGAGAAGAAGTGGTACCGTACAAGGTGGTAATTAAGCTCAAGGACAAAAAAGAAATAACACTTACTTTAGACAAAGATGCTGATGGATATATCACCTCTGATAATAAGGATAAATTCGACATAGAATTTTTTAACAATATAGAGAAAGGAAAGGCAAGCGTAGTAATTACATCAAAAGATGACGCAACCTGTATAGGAGCAAAGACGGTGAACTTCTCCATATCGGCGAAAACATTAAAAGGATTTGAATGGGTGAAATAGGAGAACAAGTTAAACTTAAACTAACTTAAGCTAAACCTATAAGTTAACCAAAATAGAAGGCGTGCATTCAGAATTGGATGCACGTCTTTTATATATGTAAAAAAAGTAATTTTAATTAAAGATTGACGCATGATAACTGAAATGTTATCATTTGATAGAAAAGGAAAGCCAATTGTAAAGCATATAGACGGTAAAAGGCAATGAATAACATAGAAGATTGGTTAGAAAGGAATAATTGGTATGAATAATTATAAAACTTTTAATGATATGTTTAATGATGATAATTTTGTATCACCGGAGGAAAGTGAACAAATCAATTTTCAAGTATCATTAATTGGTAAAATGATAGAAGCAAGAGAAAAAAAGGGACTTTCGCAACGTGATCTTGCAGAATTAAGCGGAGTAAAACAGCCTGCTATTGCAAGATTAGAAAGCATGAAAGCAACGCCGCAGATTGACACATTATTAAAAATTCTTGCGCCATTGGGATATACGCTTTCAATCACGCCGATTAACAATAAGTAGTAAATATTATAAATTATAATATATAGAAAGCGGGTGAGATTATGGATATATTAAGAAAAGAAGAAATGTATACTACTGATGACATCTACGCACTATCGGATGGCGAACGTGCTGAATTAATTGATGGAAAAATTTATTATATGTCTCCGCCAAGTAGAACACATCAAAAAATTAGTTGGAAATTACATCAGACGATAGCAAATTATATTGATAGTAAAAATGGTGAATACGAAGTTTATGCGGCGCCATTTGCTGTATTTTTGAACGAAGATGATAGAAATTATGTGGAACCGGATATCTCTGTTATATGTAACCAGTCCAAATTGGACGAAAAGGGGTGTCATGGTGCTCCTGATTGGGTAATCGAAATTGTTTCGCCCAGCACTAAATCAATAGACTATATGACAAAATTGTTTAAATACCGTACAGCAGGTGTCAGGGAATATTGGATAGTTGATCCGGACAAAAAAATGATAATGGTTTATGGTTTTGAAAAAGATACGGTAGAACAGTATGATTTTGGTGAAGAAGTGCCGGTTGGAATCTATGAAGGATTTTTAATGAAGGTGGAGTAGGTTGAGGTCTTGTGATACTCCCTAAAATATTATATAATTTATTTTATAATCTAAATAATTGTTAAGGAGGATGCAAAATGAAAAGAATCGGAATGTTGACCAGTGGAGGAGATTGTCAGGCATTGAATGCGGCAATGCGCGGAGTTGTTAAATGTTTGTCATGCAGCGGAGAAGCGGTTGAGATTTATGGATTTTTAGAGGGATACAAAGGATTGATTTA